>NZ_BOVK01000036.1 GCF_018403685.1 Xylanibacillus composti | reverse complement strand
TTCGGTTGGCAGTCATTCTCCGGTCAGCAGCAAGACATTCGGTAAGCGGTCATTCTCCAGGCACTGATCAAGACAACGCGCGAGCAGGCGGCCATTTGCTGGGCATCACCCATCACACAAAAAAAGGAAGCTTCCCTCTGAATTGGTGGGTTATTTTATAGGTTCGTATGAATTTTATGCAATGTTGCCGATACTTTGTTGACTCATTAGCCAAAGCTCTTTAATATTCGTAATAAAGGAAAATGGATACGCGTATGCTTGGATGACGAAGCTTGCTGTCAAGTGGTATGAACACGCGTTCACATGCACAGTATATCAAAACCGCAAGAGGTGCCCCTTAGATCCTTGCTGTCTCGCAAGCTGGGAGAAAGAAGCTGCCGAAAATCTAGTCCTATATATGCTGTTTGCAAAACGTACGAAGAATATTGGATATTCCCATCAACAGGAGGAAGCTGCCATGAACTTTCCAACGATTACTGAAGAACAAAGATTCGCCCGGCTGCAATTTCCGCAGGGCAAGGTTCGCATGGTTCTGGACACAGATACGTACAATGAAATTGATGACCAGTTTGCTGTTATCTACTCATTGTTGTCGGGAGAGAAGCTGCAGGTGGAAGCTTTCTATGCGGCGCCCTTCCACAACGAGAAGTCCAGCGGGCCGACAGATGGCATGCAAAGAAGCTACGACGAGCTCTTGCGCATTCGTGATCTGATGAAGCTGCCGGAGCATCCGCCTATTTATAAAGGCGCAGAACGGTATATGCCGGGAGCAAGCGAGCCCGTCATGAGCGATGCGGCTAGGGACTTGATCCGGCGTGCCCTAGATTCATCACCGGAAGAACCACTCTACGTAGTGGCGATCGGGGCGATCACGAACGTGGCATCGGCCATTGTGCAGGAGCCGTCGATTATCAACAATATCGTAGTTGTCTGGCTTGGGGGCCATGCCTTGAATTGGCCGGATACGCGTGAATTCAATTTGAAGCAGGATCCGCATGCGGCGCGAATTATACTGGATAGCGGTGTTCCGCTTGTGCTTGTTCCATGCATGGGCGTGGCAACGCACCTGACCACGACTTTGTCGGAGCTCCGCGATTATGTGAAGGATACCGGTCCGGTCGGCAGCTACTTGTATCACTCATTTGAAGAAACGGCTGCGGACCATAAAGGCCACTCCAGAGTAATTTGGGATATCTCGACAATTGCTTGCCTGCTGGATGAACGCTATGTCGAATCGGATTTCGTGCATAGCCCGCTGCTTACGGAGGAAATCACGTGGGGCCATGACACAACGCGCCACATCATCCGCTGTGTGCGCTTTCTGCATCGTGACCGAATATTCAAGGATCTGTTCGACAAATTGGAGCAATTCGGCAAGCGCAGCTAGCTCGAAAAATGTCATGAAACTGTTCGATGGGTCACCATTCTGTGTGGCATCGGTTTCACCTGTTGTGTATACTTGTGAAGGCGTTAGGGCCTATTAGACCGGAAAACGTTTCAGCAATACCATCATTGCGCTTTTCTCATTTCGCCATAGGTGAAGATGCATGTTGCAGGGCATTTTTACTTCGCAAGGGGCTTCCGAAGCTCAACGTGCAGGAGCATAGAGATAAATTTGCAAGGGTAACAACTTGCGGAAAAAGATAAGGAGAGAAGAGACTTATGACAGAAACGAACCGTTCAATCAGGCTGGGTCAGCTTGGTTTTCATCCCGGCGAGCATAAGATGGCTGTATTTCTGCAAGGGGAAGAAGGCGGTGCATTCGTTGTAGAAGACGCGGCAAGCGGCAAAGTCGTATTTCGCGGCAAGCTGCGCGGACCGATTCAGAGCGAAGCCAGCGGCGAGCAGCTGTATCAGGCTGTGTTCAGCGAGTTGGATCAGCCGGGAACTTATCGCATGAAGGGATCGCAAGGCGAGGCTTCAGCAGTGTTCGCCATCGGCGAGGAAGTGTTTCATGACGCACATCAGGCAATGCTGAAAGCTTTTTACTATTTGCGTTGCGGCATGGAACTGGAGGAGAAGCATGCTGCACCGTGGACGCACAAAGCGTGCCATCTGACGCCGGCAATTGTCTACGGTCAGGAGGACCGCCGGATCGACGTGTGCGGCGGCTGGCATGATGCCGGGGACTTCGGCAAGTATGTCGGGCCTGGCGCCAAGGCCGTAGCGGATTTGTTGCTTGCTTATGAAGATGCGCCTCAGGCTTTCGCGGCGCCGGTGCATATCCCGGAATCAGGATCGGGCGTGCCGGATGTGCTCTCCGAATGCCGTTATGAGCTGGAGTGGATGCTGAAGATGCAGGACACGGAGACCGATGGCGTGTTCCATAAAGTGACGACTTTGAAGTTTCCGAGCTTCAGCTGTATGCCGGAAGACGATTTGGCGGATCTATACTTGTCGCCGATCTCCGCAGCGGCGACAGGATGCTTCGCCGGTGTGATGGCGATGGCGGCGCGCGTGTATAAGCCTGTCGATCCGGCGTTCGCGAAGCGCTGCCTGGACGCGGCTATTCGTGCGTGGGGATGGCTTGTGCGCAACCCGGAAGTGCCGGGCTTCAAGAACCCGCCTGAAATCAAAACGGGCGAGTATGGCGACAGCAACGACCGTGATGAGCGGTTCTGGGCGGCAGCGGAGCTGTATCGTACGACGGGCGAGAGCGAATATCATGCCGCGTTCCGCAAGCTTGCGGAGGAAGCGAATTTCTACCTGTACCGCCTGGGATGGGCGGACATGGGCGGGTACGGGGTGCTGGCCTACCTGCGGCTGCCGGCTGCACAGCAAGATGCGGCGCTCGCAGGCAAGCTGAAGCAGGGCTGGATTGCCCAAGCGGATGATTTCTTGAAGCGCAGCGAACAAGACGGGTATGGCATCTCACTGCTGCCGAGCCATTATATCTGGGGCAGCAACATGCTGGTAATGAACCACGCGATGACGCTGCTGATTGCGCATCAATGGACCGGCAAGGAAGCGTACCGGGCATGCGCCTACAATCATCTGCAGTACATCTTCGGCTGCAATCCGGTCGATCTGAGCTACGTGACAGGGGTGGGCAGTCGGTATTTCATGGAGCCGCACTATCGTCCGGGTATTGGCGACGGCATCAAGGAGCCGGTTCCGGGCATGGTATCAGGCGGACCGAACAAGGGGCTGCAGGACGAGGTCGCGAAGAAAGAGCTTTCCGGCCAGCCGCCTGCCAAGTGCTTCCTGGACCATTCCGAAAGCTACTCGACCAATGAAATAACGATTTACTGGAATTCGCCGACCGTATATGTAACTGCGCAATTCACGAAATCCAGAGTAGCCGCGCATGCCTAGAGCGGCACCATATCTTTTCAAATCTTAAACGGTAACAGGAATCGCATCTTGAGAGAAACACCTAGAGGGAGAGGAGCTTGCATATGTCACAGTCTTACAAGAACTTTGATTTGGCGATTTATTGTACAGCAGGGGATCTGGAGAAGATCACCCGGGAGCAGCTGGAGAAGGATTTGGCTTTTTTCCAGAAGCATCTGAAGCTGTCCAAGGTTTACATTGAGAATCACAGGGGAGAAATCCATCTTTCCAGGGAGCGTCTGCAAGAGCTGAAGGAAATCTTCGAATCCAAAGGCATTGCCACGGCAGGCGGCATCACGCCGACTCTGCCGGCCTCCTATCGTCCGGGCTACAATCGGTTGTTCGGCGGCATCTGCTATACGGACGAAGCGTCGCGCAAGCAGTTCCAGGATGCGGTGGAAACTGCGGCAGCCGTGTTTGATGAAGTAATTTTTGACGACTTCTTCTTCAACAATTGCGCGTGCGATACCTGTTTGGAAGGCAAAGGCGAGCGGACTTGGGAGGAATTCCGCCTGGAGCTGATGACCGAGGTTTCGGAAAATCTGATTATCAAGCCGGGCAAGGCTGTGAATCCGAATGTGAAGCTCGTTATCAAATATCCGAACTGGATTGAGTCGTATCAATCTACCGGTTACAATACCGAAACACAGCCGAAGCTGTTCGACGGTATTTATACCGGTACGGAAACGCGCAATCCATACAACAGCCAGCAGCATATTCCGCGTTATGCTTCCTATTCGCTTATGCGCTGGATGGAGAACATGAAGCCAGGGCAAAACGGCGGCGGCTGGTTCGACAGCCTGGACTGCACATACATCGATTACTATTTGGAACAAGCGTACCTGACCGTCTTCAGCAAGGCGAGAGAGCTGACCTTGTTCTGCTACGGACTGCTCAAAGACTCGCTGTACATTCCGCCGCTCGGCTTCCAATTGGACAAGCTGGATGAACTCGCGCCCAAATTGGGCGAGGCTGTAGGCTTGCGCGTATATCAGCCGCATCACGCACGCGGTGAGGATCATCTGTACAACTATCTTGGCGGACTGGGCATTCCGTTCGAGCCCTCCCCTCACTTCCCTGAGAATGGCGAGAAGGTGCTGGTAGCGGCCGATGCTACAAGAGATCCGGACATTCTGGAGAAGATCAAGCGTCACATGCAGGCAGGCGGCGAAGTGATCATGACTTCCGGCTTCCTGGAGAAAATGGAAGGCAAGGGCGTGGAGCAGCTGACGACGCTTCGCACGACAGGCAAGCGCATTTCGGTGCAGAAGTATGGGATGGACACGCGTATTTGCACGTTCGACCGCTTTGCAGAAGGGGCTGAGCCTGTGCTGTTCCCGGTGCTGGAGTACAGCACGAACGGCACTTGGCAGATGATTATCGGCTTCAACAGCGACTACAACCTGCCTGTGCTGATGTATGACAACTACGGTAAAGGCAAGCTCTACACGTTGACAGTACCGGACAATATGGCCGATTTCCGCAAGCTGCCGCAGGAAACGCTGAATGCCCTGCGCCGTGCTTTGGTCGGAGAGCTGCCATGTGTGCTGGAAGGCAAGAATGAAGTAGGCTTGTTCGTGTACGACAACGGCACAGTTATAGTGGAATCGTTCCGCACGGAGCCGGAGCGCTGGGGAATCCGGGTGCCGGCTGACAGCGAAGTGGTGCGCGCGAAGACGGGCGAACCGGCGAAGCGCATCCGCGAGGAGGACGGTGCGGCAATCTATGAAGCGCTGCTGTACCCTTCCAGTTTCGAGGCTTTCCAAATTGTGAAGAAGTAAACAACCACAGATGATAGGGGAAGCTGCCTGCTCGCTCGTGCGGGGCAGCTTTCTCCGTTTTTCCGAAAGCTTGCTAGGCCGGGAGAGCGCTTGGTCGCATCAGTTACCTCGAAGTGAGCAAGTAAAGGCAACTTGATTATTTTACAGTAAGCGCTGTCAGTCTATAATGAAGAGGAGATTCAAACCAAGGAGGCAACTTGAAATGGAATATAGGGAACTGGGTTCAACCGGATTGAAAGTCAGTGAAATCAGCTTCGGCACATGGGCGATTGGCGGCGGCTGGGGGCAAGTCAACGACGAGGAGTCCTTCAAGGCGCTGCAGCGTGCGATGGACGCAGGCGTAAATTTTTTCGATACGGCGGATGTATACGGGGATGGCCACGGCGAAGAGGTTGTGGGCAAGGCGACGAAAGGATTGGAAGGCAAAGTGCATATCGCCACCAAGTTTTGCAGACAAGGGGATATTCATGATCCGAACAACTACGCCGAAGCGGCTGTCCGCAAGTACTGCGAAGACAGTCTGCGCCGGCTTCAGCGCGAGGCCATCGATCTCTATCAGGTGCACTGTCCGGCTACGCAAATTCTCCGTGACGGCGCAGTATTCGAGGTATTGGACAAGCTGCAGGCCGAGGGGAAGATCCGCCACTATGGCGTCAGTGTGGAAACGGTAGAGGAAGGCTTGATCAGCCTGCAATATCCGAATGTCAAGGCTATCCAGTTCATCTACAATATTTTCCGCCAGAAGCCGGAGCAGGAGCTGTTCCCGAAGGCGAAGCAGCAAGGTGTAGGCATCCTCGTGCGACTGCCGCTCGCGAGCGGTCTCCTGACCGGCAAGTTCAAGGAAGATACCGCCTTTGAGGCAGACGATCATCGCAACTTCAACCAGAACGGCGAAAGCTTTAATGTTGGCGAAACGTTCGCCGGTCTGCCGTTTCGCAAGGGCGTGAAGCTGTCTCGCCAACTTGCCTGGATTGCAGAAGGACGTGGCAGCATGACGCGTGCGGCTCTGCGCTGGATCTTGGATAATCCGCACATTTCTTGCGTCATTCCGGGCTTCAAGAACACGGAGCAGGTGGAAGACAATCTGGCGGCGGCGGATGTCCCATCCTTCACCGTGGAGGAGCGCCAGCGGCTTGCCGCGTTCTATGAGCAGGAAGTCAGGGACCACATCCGCGGGCCGTATTGAGATGGCGGCAGACATTCGGCAAGGCATTGCCGTCATTGGCAGTGTCAATATGGATATCGTCAATCGGGTGAAGGCGCATCCGCAACCGGGTGAAACCATTCATGGATTAGGCACTTCCTACTTTGCCGGCGGCAAGGGGGCCAATCAAGCCGTGGCCGCTGCACGCAGCGGTGCGGCAGTATGGATGGTCGGCGCAGTGGGAAAGGATGACTTCGGCAGGCAGCTGATGGATGGCCTGCAGAAGGATGGCGTTCAGGTGACCGCAATGGAGGTCAAGGAAGGCCATTCTGGCATGGCGTTCATAGCTGTAGATGATGGCGGAGAGAACAGCATTATTTTGTCCCCAGGCGCGAATGGAGAAGTGACTGCGGAGGATGTGGTCAAGCATTGGCCGGTTGTGCTGGAGCACTGCCGCGCCATCCTGCTGCAAAACGAAATTCCTTGGCCGGCAACGGCAGCGGCGATTCACGCTGCAGCCGAGGCCGGGGTGAAGGTGTATTTGAACCCGGCCCCTGCCTGTGAGGTGCCTGCCAGCGAGCTGTCCCGGATTGATGTGCTGATCGTGAATGAGAGCGAAGCGGCGGCGATTTGCGGCATCAGGCCGCATGATGAAGCAACTGCGCGGCATGCCGCGGCGGAGCTTGTACGCAGCGGCGTGAAGACAGCGATTGTTACGATGGGCGAGAGGGGAGCTTGCTATGCGGATGTCCGGGGCCAAGCTGCGTTTGTCCCGGCTTTCCGTGTCCAAGCCGTGGACACAACGGGCGCCGGTGACACATTCATCGGGGCTTTCTGTGCCGCCTATGAGACGAAGGGGATGCCCGTTCCCGAGGCGATGCGCTTCGCGGCGGCGGCATCGGCCATAGCTGTAACACGTTCCGGCGCGCAGGCAGCGATCCCGCGCGAGGCAGAAATCATTCGCTGGCTCGCAGCGCATGCGCGATAAATATAGGAGTGGAAACAGTCTGAAACGAACGGGGCTGGTTTCCTCTCTTTTTCAACGGCTTCCTCTGAAACAGCTGTCAACATAGAATATCTCGAACAACGCAAAAACAAGCGCGCTGATTACAGCGCGCTTGTTTGCAATGCTTCCATTTCATAAAATTCACCGCGGCGTTGAAGCAGCTCGTCATAGGTGCCGGATTCGGCGATCTGACCTTTCTTCATCACCACGATGCGGTCTGCATCGCGGATAGTGGACAGACGGTGGGCAACGACGAATGTCGTTCTGCCCTTGATCAAGCGGCGCATAGCTTGCTGCACCTTGTGCTCGGAGATGTTGTCGAGCGCCGAGGTAGCCTCATCCAAGATAATGATGCGCGGATCGCGGATAAGAGCGCGGGCAATGGCAATCCGCTGGCGCTGTCCGCCCGACAGCCGTCCGCCGTGCTCGCCGATCAAGGTGTCGAGACCGTCTGGCAGCTGTTCGACTACATCGCGCAAATTCGCCATATCGACAACTTCCCAGATTCGCTCTTCGCTAATGTCAGGCAGGCCGTAGGTGATGTTGTCGCGGATGGAACCGGAGAACAGGATGCTGTTCTGCAGGACAACGGCCAGTGATTTGCGGTATTCCAGCATGTCGAGCTCATTCATCGGGATGCCGTCGATGGAGATTTGCCCCTCGGTCGGCTTGTAGAAGCCAATCAGCAGATTCAGAATCGTCGACTTGCCGGCGCCGGATTCGCCGACGAAGGCTACGGTCTCGCCTGGCTTCACATGCAGGCTCATGTTGCGCAGCACGTGCTTGTCCGAATCCCGGTAGCTGAAGCTGACCCGCTCAAAATCAATTTCACCGCGGATTTGGCCAGGCTTGCGCTTGCCCTTGTACTCTTCCGTATCCTCGTTCAGCAAAATTTCTGTAACTGAGTGTATGGACTCGAATCCTTTGGCAATCATCGGATAGACGTTCAGCAGCTGGTTCACGGACATCATGATCATGTTAAAGAACCCTTGATAGAGAACGATGTCGCCAACGGGAATGGAGCCCCTATAGGCCAATACCGACGTGAAGCCCAGACAAGCCAGCTGAAACAGCTGAAAGGTAACCCAGTTAGAGGAGGAAAAGTAAGCCTCCAGCATGTCCAGACGAATGCCCCGTCCCTTCAAGCGGCGCAAGGAAGTGTCGACCTTGTCGATGGCGACTTTCTCCAGGCCGTGTGCACGGGTAACAGGGAGCATCTCCACCATTTCCGAGACGGTCCCGGACATCTCCTCGATTTCCTTCCGGAATTCGTTGTTCGTACGGCGAATGCGCTTGCGGAATTGGGAAATCAAGAAGACCGATGTCGGTATAGTCATGAAGAAAAAGGCGAACACGCTAACACTGTGCGTGTAGACAATAATGAGCGATACGGCCATATTCATGACGGCAGACAATACCGAGATCATCATCTGCTTCGAGAGAAATTCGATCGCTTCCACATCGCGCAGCACCTTCGCCTGAAGCTTGCCTGACTTCAGCTCGCCATGAGCAGCCATCGACAGATGCTGCAGCTTGCGCACCAGCGTGCTCCGCAAGCCGGCTTCCACGAAGCGGATCGCCTTGCTCGCAAAATGAATGTATAGCGAATGGGTAGGGATATTTTGAACCAATACAACAGCCATCACTATCAAGTTGATCCATACCGCTTTCATGCTGTGTTCATCCGGATGCGTGGCGATGTTGATCAGGTTGGCTGTGACGATCGGCAGCGCCCACGCGGGTGAGCTCTTAATGAGAAAAAAGAAAATCGACAGCAGGATTTTGCCAAGATGCGGCTTATACAGCGTCATCAAAAATTTGGCAGGTCTGCCTACGGCCAAAGAGCGGTCGTCGAACATTCGCTCCATGTCCAGCGTTTCGTTCAAGCTTCTATCCAAGGTTGATCCCTCCACAGGTGCGGCTTTTCTCTAGTCTTCAATTACTTAACCACGGAACAGGTCGCTTGTAAAGGGGAGAAACTTACACAAAATTCGAACCTGAGGATGTTATGCCGAAAAGCGTTCCAAACAAAAAAAACGCGCAGCCGGCAAGCCTGAATGGACAGGTTTGCCGTTGCGCGCATTCGCTTGAACCATGGAGCAAAGGCCTCAAGCGATGGAAGCTCCGATAATCGTATAGAAGAGAAACAGCACCAACGGCACTGCGGACAGGACGGTACCCAATATGGGAAACAGCTTCTTGCGCTGCTTATTGAACAAGCTGATAAGACCCATAATGATGCCGATGAGCGTAAGCAGGCCGCCGCCCAGGAAGCACAGACCAATCAGACCGAGCACCATGACGACCTGCTGTTCTTCGGCGGTCAAATTATAAGGATCGGCGATGTCTGGATCGAAGCTGCCCAGAATATCCTGATTGCTAAGCGCCATGCCAAAACCGATCATCGCCAGAATGATGGCGAGCACCCCAAGCACAGTAGCGGCTATTCCCAGGCCGGAATGCTTCTCAGGCGCCTGCATGCCCGATGCTGAAGGGGCTTCGGAAAATGCCGGCTGCTGCCCTTGCTGTTGCTGTTCATTAGATTCCATTACGTGTTGACTCCTTCCTTTTTCGGTGAACCGTCATTTCAGTTGTCGGATTCCCACTCTCGGATTTCTTATTTAACATTGTCTTACATTCTCGCAACAAATGCAAAATCCTGCTTGCGATTTATTTTTCGTCGATGATTCGTTATGATGGAAAAGAATACGGGACAATAACAGGAGGTTGAGAATTATGGCTGCCAAATTGATGTTCTGGGCAAGTATGCTGGCAATGCTGGCGGTAGCGCTGGGCGCATTCGGCGCGCATGCCCTCGAGGATCGGGTATCGCCGGAGCGGATGGGAACTTACGAAACAGCCGTGCAGTACCAGTTTTATCATGCGATTGCACTGTTCTTGACAGGCTTGGCTGCCAGAGGGCAGAAGCCGTCTTCACCACTGGTTTGGGCGGGGCGTCTGTTTGTTGCGGGGATAGCGCTTTTTTCTGGAAGTCTCTATATTTTGGTGGCTACAGGCGTGACCTGGCTTGGCGCCATTACGCCGCTGGGCGGTGTATCTTTCATTCTTGGATGGATTCTGCTCGGCTTGAGTGTGAAAAAATCAGAATTGTAAATAAAGAATATGATATTTTGGCGAGGAAATAGCAGGAATTTGTCAAAAAAACGAGAATAAGTGGTAAAATGGACTTGGAAAGCGTTTATCAAACAACCACTGCAGCGCATCCGAATGGGAGAAAGGAAAGAGGCTGGCAAGGAAGGCCGCTTTTCGAAGAGCGATTGTATTGGAGGGACAGGGGGGGTTCCATTGCGGAGGAAGACACGTAACCTGTACTTCCTGCCAGTTCTGGTTTTATATTTGCTGGGCAGTGCAGCGTGGGTATACTGGCAGCTGCAGCATGCATGGTTCGTCGGAATCACGGCAGCGGCTTGCCTGTACTTTATGGTGCTGTTTGCCCTGGATGCGAAGGAGAAGCGCCAGAAGGAACTGGATCACAGGCGGTCTGAGGCCAGAATCAAGCACATGGCCTATTACGACGACATGACGGGACTGCCCAATCGGCGCATGTTTCGGGAGAAGCTCGAGGAACGCTTGCAAATGCTGCGAAATCAGAACGAAACCGTTGTCGTCATTTATCTCGACATTGATCGCTTCAAGCTGATCAACGACTCATTAGGCCATGACAGCGGAGATATGCTGCTCTTGCAAATCGCCGAGCGGTTGACGCACTGTGTAGGGGTGAAAGACTTCCTCTCCCGTATGGAAGGGGATGAATACGCGATATTCTACTCGGGTGTGTACAGGCAGGAGGATATCGAGGAGCTGGTATCTGCCATCACAGACAGGCTGGAGCCAGCGTTCCAAGTACAGGATTATTCCATACATATCAGCGCCTCTCTGGGCATCTCCATGCGCATGGAAGATGACGATACGCCTGAGCTGCTGATGAAATATGCGGATCTTGCTTTGTCTCGCGCGAAAGAACAGGGAAGGAACAATTACCAGCTGTATACCCACAGCATGAACATGCGCTCCATGGAACGACTGCAAATGGAAAACGACATGCGGCGGGCGCTGGCGGACGAGCAGTTTATCCTTCATTATCAACCGCAGGTCAACGTGACGACAGGCGAGGTAATCGGGATGGAGGCTCTGCTGCGCTGGAAGCATCCGGAACGCGGGATGATACCGCCTGGACGGTTCATCCCTGTCGCCGAAGAAAACGGGATGATCGTTCCAATCGGGAAGTGGGTGCTGTATCAGGCCTGCAAGCAGAATAAAGAATGGCAAGATCTCGGCTATGCGAAGGTGCCGGTATCCGTGAATTTATCTACACGGCAGTTCGTTCAGCAGAACCTGCCCGAACAGGTGGCAGAGGTGCTCAGGGAAACCGGACTGGAACCCCGCTATCTGGAGCTGGAGCTGACCGAGAGCATGACTTTGGATGTGGAGTATACGGTCAAGACATTGGTGCAGCTCAAGCAGTTGGGCATTCAGATCAGCATCGACGATTTTGGCACAGGCTACAGCTCGCTCAGCTATTTGAAGAAGTTTCCGATCCACAAGCTGAAGATTGACCGCTCCTTCGTCCGCGACATCATGGATGATCCGAATGATGCTGCGATTGTCGCTACGATTATCGCCATGGCGAGGCACTTGAAGCTTCAGGTCATTGCAGAAGGCGTGGAAACAGTAGAGCAGCTGCACTACTTGCGCGAGAATCATTGCCATGAGGTGCAGGGGTATTATTTCAGTGAACCGATCCCGAAGGATAAGGCGGAAAGCTTCTTCAGCAATTGGAATGAAGTGGCAGCGGGTCTGCACTTGTAGCCGTGGTGCCAAGCGGCAATCGCGTCACAAGGCGTCCGGCAGGAAGGAACGGCCATAGAACAACAAAGATCTGTCCCCCCGGCCATAATGGTCCGAGGACAGATCTTTTGCATCCGGGAGGGCAACCAGAGCAAGACTGGCTGTCCTTCTTTTTTTTGGTTGATCAAGCTTCATCAGCTGATGCCGAAATCATCGATTTCATTCACATGCACGGTGTAGACGCATTTTTCATCTACATGATAAACCGCAACCAATCCGGTATTCTCATCGAAATTCAGAATACGGCAAGGGATGCTTTGCCGGACTCCCTTGCCCTTGAGCACAGACAGCCGGACGAGGGTATTGTTGTCGCGAAAGTGATATAGCAGCTCGGAGATTTGCCGATTGTTGTTGGCATTTTCCGGTTTGGATTCAGTGGAAGCGGCCTTGGAACCTGTCGGATTGGCAGCCGGCTCGGCTGCTTGAGTCAGAGGCAGTTCGGGCGCTTGCTTGAGCGACGCCTTGGCTTCTTGGATCAGGCTGCCTACTGGCACACCTGAGGTGATTTTATAATCGACAACTGCTTCTTGGTTCAGGATAGTAGAAACTTTTTGCATGGCTTCCTTCTCGTTGGATGCTTCCACGAGGAGTTCCAGGGTGAACAAATGATGGTTTTTCTTTCGTTGCACATGGCTCACTAGTCTTCAGCCTTTCTAACAGTTTGGTGTTCTGTAACACTTGCTTCTATCATACACCGAATGGGCGGGAGAAGGAAACACGATCGTCCCATTCTCTCATATACTAAAATGAACGATGGCGTCGGGTGCAGGTCAGACAACAGTGAAAGGAGATGGTGCCGATGATGCAGGTACAGCCGATTTCATTGGATGAAAGCAGCACAGTCATAGGGATCGAAGTCAAATTGCCAAAAACGACTTTGCTGGTTATTACCTCCGACAAAGGCTACATTATGTGCGGAGCGCTGGATGTAGCCCTGTTAAACGAGAAACTCCAGGATCGAAAAATCATCGCAGGAAGAGCAACGGGAGTCCGTACACTGGAACAATTGCTGGACGCACCGTTGGAGTCTGTAACGACAGAGGCAGAAAAGATGGGGATCGTGAAAGGGATGTCCGGAAGAGACGCTATGCTGAAGATGCTCTAGCTGGTGCAGGGGTCGGAAAGGAAGACGCGGTTGGCATAATAGCTTAAAACGATACTCCGATACGACTGAGTCAGTATTCTCGGCTGCACGCGCCGTGCGCATGACAGCTGGGCAGACTCAGCAGTCGTATCGGAGTTTTTACAGACGCTTACGAAAACAGCTTGGGCAGATTTTCCTGATAGGAAGGATAGACAATGCCCTTTTCTGTGATGATGGCCGTGACATATTCGTGCGGCGTAACGTCAAATGCGGGATTGTACACCTTGACCCCGACAGGCGCGGTGCGCTTGCCGAAACCGACTGTGATTTCATCCTCATGCCTTTCCTCAATCGGGATCTCCTTGCCTGTTGGCGTGTTCAAGTCGATCGTAGACATGGGGCAAGCTACATAGAATGGAATGCCGTGCGCTTTGGCGAGAACGGCAACGCTATACGTGCCGATCTTGTTCGCCACGTCGCCGTTGGCCGCAACCCGGTCCGTTCCGACGATAACAGCCTGAATCCAGCCCTTGGACATGACCATGCCGGCCATATTGTCGCAAATAAGGGTTACATCCACACCCGCTTGCTGCAATTCGAATGCCGTCAGGCGAGCGCCTTGCAGAACCGGTCGAGTTTCATCGGCAAATACCTTCAATGGCATGCCCTTCTCCTGTGCGAGATAGAAAGGCGCCAGCGCTGTTCCATATTTGGCGGTAGCCAAGCCGCCGGCATTGCAGTGCGTCAATACCCCCATGCCGTCCTTGAATAAAGTCAGGGCATGTTCGCCGATCAGCCGGCATGTTTCCTCATCTTCGGCTTGAATCTGGATCGCTTCTTGCAGCATCGCCTGCTTGAATGACTCTGCTTCCAGTCCCGCATCCTGGGCAAGGGAAGCTGCCTTTCCCTTCATGCGGTCCAATGCCCAGAACAAATTGACCGCAGTTGGCCTTGAAGTAGCGAGATAACTGCACGCTTTCTCCACTGCCTCCCTCAGTTCCGCTGTATTGCCCCGAGCGTGCTGAATGGCCAGATATACGCCGAAGGCAGCGCTGATGCCTATCGCAGGTGCGCCGCGCACCTTCAAGTGGCGAATGCCTTCCCACACTTCCTCGGGTGTGCGAAGCTGCAAATAAACAATTTCTTCAGGGAGAAGACGCTGGTCCAGCATTTCCAGATGGTCAGATGCCCAGCGAACCGATTGCAGCCCTTCTGTTTGTTGTGATGGTGTAGTCACCTGCTCATTCCCCATTTCTTATTTTCCCTGCTCGATGGCCGACCATTGCGTCTGGACGATATCCAACACTTCGTCAATGGAAGCGAGCGAACGGTTGCGCTTGATGAGCGTTTTGCCGATGGCCAGAGCCAGTCGCTGCGCCTTTTCTTTGCGGGAAGCGTCCGGTATTGTGTCAATATCGGCAACATGGGACAGACCGATAATGCGGCGTACCATCTTGCACCCGGCAAATCCGACTGTGTCCTGCAGCAGCTGCTTCATATAATGCTCCTTGTAACCGGGGGTAGCAGCCATCCGGTCAACAAGCTGCTCGTCCCAGAGCGAGGAAAATTTGACATGGAATTGTTCCCAGATGGAGGTCGCGGTCTGAAGCAGATACGAGCGGTAATCCGCCAGATCTGCGCCTTCCTTCCAGCCTGTCTGAGCGGCATAATTGAGCAGTAAATTGGCGATGATCGCTCCGACATCGAAGCCCATCGGCCCGTAATAGGCAAATTCCGGGTCAATGACCTTCGTGGATGTTTCCGTGACGAACACGCTGCCGGTATGCAAGTCTCCATGCAGAAGGGCTTGTCCTTCAGTCAGGAACTTCTGACGCAAGAGCATGACTTCCAGATGCAGGGCGCTGTCCTGCCAGATTCGTTCCACTTCATCGCGAATCGCTTCATCAAAGGAATTGTTCTCCGAATCGGTATAGGGATCGTCGAAAATCAAGTCTTCGGTTATTTTGCACAGCTCGGGATTGATAAACCTTCCCGTCTGGATTTTCTTCTCCTGTTGGTTCATTCCAAGATCCGAGGTGAAGAACAGGGTCCGCGCCAGAAATTCGCTGATGTGCTCGGCAAAGTGCGGATAGCGGCGTCCTTCTATCAGTCCGCGCCGCATGATGACGTGATCGCTGAGATCCTCCATTACGGTCAGTGCCAGCTCCGGCTCGTAGGCAATAAGCCTAACGGTAAGCTCCGGACACAAGCGTCCCTGAACGGCGAGGGCCTCGCTCTCAATGCGGGCGCGATCCAGCGTGAGCGGCCACGACTCTCCCACTACCTTCGCATAAGGCAGCGCTTGTTTCAGAATGACGCTTTTGCCAGAGCCCTGATCTTGAATGTGAAAAACGAGATTCAGGTTGCCGTCGCCGATTTCACGGCAGGAAAGCTCAGCGTCTGGCGCAAAAAAATCAGGAAGGCGTCGAGCGTATGCGGTCGCTTCCTGCTCACTTAAAGCATGGTATGAGCTCATAAGGCTGAATTCCTCCTCCGGGTACATTCCCTCTATTCTTTTTCTTAGTATAACGAATTCAGGATTTCTCGCAATCCCTGAAAGGGATCTCGGCATGGAGGATGTTTGCATTCCTTCCTGACATACCCCTATAATGAAGGTTGACAAGAGGGGGGAAAAACCAGATGCAAATGCCGAGAATAGCCTTGAAGGAGTGGGCGGCCGCTGTAAAAGCATTGGAGCAGGGAAAGCAGATGCTGCTGATGCGCAAGGGCGGAATTGCGGAAGAGACCCGGGATTTTCAATTGCAAAGCCGATATTTCAGTCTGTTTCCTACCTATGAACATCAGAAGCAACATCTAATTAAGGAAGCGGACCGCCACATCCTGGATGCGACACTGGAGGAATGGCCGAAGGATGAGAGCCGCTGGCCGATAACGATTGTGGCGGAAGCGGTCGAGGATTTGCTCATTCACGACGCGAATGAACTCCAAAAGCTGCAGGACGAGCATATTTGGACAGAATCATTTGCCGAAGAGCGCTTGCGCTGGAAGAAGACACAACCGCTTCATGTGCTCGTACTTCGCGCACACCGCTTGCGGGAGCCGATCTTCTTGCCGATGCTGGAGCAATACGGGGGATGCAAATCGTGGATTGAGCTCGCGGGAGAACTTCCGGAAAGCGTGGAGACTGAGCCGGTTCTGGATGATGCGGAATTTAACAAGAGATTGGATCGAATCCGGCGTGCTGTGGGCAAGATATAAGTGGAAGTTCCAAAAAAAATCCCGCGCAGCCCTTTATTCGACAGACAGGTTTCGTTATAATAGTTTTAATTAATGAGAATCAGTGAGAATCAAGTAAGAATGATTCTTATTAGATATAGAGCATAACTTCCCCGTTAGCCAGTTTCCGCAGACATGTGCTGAGGGCGACTGCCGATGCGGGGCAATGCCATTTACAACTATTCAATTCTGGAGGGAATATAAGATGAGCAACGTGCAATTTACCATCCAAGGCCTGAAGGCGCAGATAGAGGGCAAGGACATTTTGAAGGGTGTAGATATTGAAATAAAAGGCGGAGAAATTCATGCCATCATGGGCCCGAACGGTACAGGCAAAAGTACCTTGGCCTCTGCCATTATGGGTCATCCGGCTTATGAGGTCACAGCAGGCAGCATTACCCTGAACGGGGAAGACGTGCTGGAGATGGAAGTGGACGAGCGCGCAAGAGCAGGGCTTTTCCTGGCCATGCAGTACCCAAGCGAAATTGCGGGTGTTACGAACGCGGACTTCCTGCGCAGCGCGATTAACGCTCGCCGCGGCGAAGGCAATGAGATTTCCTTGATCAAGTTCATTCGCCAAATGGAGGCGAGCATGAAGAGTCTGGCCATGGACCCCCAATTCATGCATCGCTATCTCAACGAAGGCTTCTCTGGCGGGGAGAAGAAGCGCAACGAAATCTTGCAGATGGCCATGCTGGATCCGAAAATTTGCATTCTGGACGAAATCGACTCGGGTCTGGATATTGACGCGCTCAAAATTGTCGCAGACGGCGTGAACGACATGCGCAGCGAAGAACGCGGATTTCTGATTATTACGCATTACCAACGCCTGTTGAACTATATTACTCCTGATTTCGTCCACGTCATGATGCAAGGACGAATTGTACGCTCCGGAGGCCCCGAGCTTGCCCAGCGCCTCGAGAATGAAGGCTACGAATGGCTTAAGGAAGAGCTTGGCATTGAGGATGAGACCGTAGGTCAGGAATCCGAGGAATTCCAGGTGCCTATGAATACGACTGCCCCGAAGTATTAATTGAATCAGGAGGAATCGAAGGATGACAACCGAAACAGTATTGCCAGCTAACCGCGATTCCATTCAGGCCGCATCGAAAGCAAACGGTGAACCGGAATGGCTGATCAACCTCAGGGTGAAGGCGCTGGAGCTTGCGGGCCAGCTGGAATTGCCGAAGCTGGAGAAGACGAGAATAGACCGTTGGCAGATCGACGCTTACGGAGCCAACAAGGCGGCGCAGCCGGTAGCCGAAGCAACCGGTTTGCCCGAGATTGCGAAGGACTTGCTGCCGGAGAATGAAGCAGGACATCTCATTGTCCAGCACAATTCCGGCGCTGCATATACACAAATATCCGATGACCTGAAGAGCCAGGGCGTGATCTTCACGGACATGGCCACGGCAGCTCGCGAACACGGCGATCTGCTGCAGCAGTATTTGCACACCGTCGTGAAGCCCGAGGAGCACCGCTTGACCGCATTGCATGCGGCTGTTTTCCAGGGAGGCATCTTCATTCATGTTCCGAAGAACGTTCGTGTGGAGCTGCCGCTGCAAGCGTTGTTTATCAGCGATGACGCGGAAGCATCCTTCTCGCCGCATGTGCTGATCGTAGCGGAGCAAGGCAGCGAGGTGACCTATGTGGACAATGTCGTATCTGCCGGACTTCGTTCTGAGCTGGTGCACAATGCGGTAGTGGAAATTGTAGCAAAGCCGGGAGCGACGGTGCGCTTCGCCTCTGTTCATCGACTGGGCAAGGAAGTGACAGATCTTTCGACACGCCGGGCAATTGTGGAGCAAGATGCGCGCGTGGAATGGATTCTCGGGGAGATGAACGACGGCAACTGCATGTCCGATACGACGTCGATCCTGAAGGGCAACGGCTCTTCTTCCGATCATAAAGTGATTTGTGTGGGGACAGGGGATCAGAAGCTGAACATTACGACGAGAGCGGTGCACTTTGGCCGTCAGTCTTCGAGCGATATGATCACACGCGCGGTTATGCGTGATGAAGCAACGGCCATCGTCAACGGCATCACGAAGATTGAGAAGGGTGCTACCGATGCGAACGGAGAGCAGACCGAGCGCGTGCTGATGCTCAGCCCGAAAGCCCGCGGCGATGCGAATCCGATGCTGCTCATTGACGAGGATGAGGTTAAGGCCGGTCACGCGGCAAGCGTGGGACAAGTGAACAAGGATCAGCTGTATTATATGATGTCGCGCGGCATATCCAAGGATCAGGCGACCCGTCTGATCATCTACGGCTTCCTGGCGCCGGTAGTATCGGAAATTCCGCTGGAAAGTCTGGAGAAAAAGCTTTCCGAATGGGTAGAAAGGAAGCTCGGGCAATGAACGCCGCAGAGATTCGCAAGCAATTCCCTATATTGGACCAGGAAGTGAACGGTCATCCGCTCGTTTATCTGGACAGCGCTGCAACCTCGCAGAAGCCGCTGGCTGTCATTGAAGCAGTCGAGCGTTACTATAAAATGGACAATTCCAATGTGCATCGGGGTGTGCATACCCTTGGATCACGGGCTACAGATGCCTATGAAGGGGCAAGGGAGAAGGTGGCGCGCTTTCTGAATGCGCCTTCCGCCAGCCAAATTATCTTCACGCGCGGCACGACGACGGCGATCAATCTGGTAGCCTCAAGCTATGCACGGTCGGTGTGCAAGGAAGGCGACGAGATCGTTATCACGCCGATGGAGCATCACAGCAATCTGATTCCTTGGCAGCAAGCTGCCAAGGCGACAGGAGCAACGCTCAAGTATATCCCGTTGCAGGAAGACGGCAGCATCGCGTTGAAGGATGCAGAGGCAACCATTACGCCGAATACGAAAATGGTAGCTATGACGTATGTTTCCAATGTGCTTGGCATCATTAACCCGGTCAGGGAGATCATCAAGCTGGCGCATCGGCATGGCGCCAAGGTGCTGCTCGATGGCGCCCAGAGCACTCCGCACATGGCTGTTGACGTGAGCGAGCTGGATTGCGACTTTTATGCGTTCTCGGGTCACAAGATGTGTGCGCCTACCGGCATCGGAGCGCTATATGGCAAGCGAGAATTGCTTGAGCAGATGGAACCGATTGAATTCGGCGGAGAAATGATCGATTTCGTGGAGCTGTACGACTCCACCTGGAAGGAGCTGCCGTGGAAATTTGAGGGGGGCACGCCGATTATTGCGGATGCGATCGGTCTTGGCGCGGCCATCGATTTTCTCACGGAAATAGGCATGGATCGAATTGAGCAGCATGAGAAGCAAATTGCTGCATACGCTATGGAGAACATGGCGAAGATCGAGGGGCTGACAATTTATGGCCCCAGACGTGATCGGGCGGGTCTGGTGACCTTCAACCTGGATGATGTCCATCCTCACGACGTCGCAACCGTGCTGGACTCGGAGGGAATAGCTGTGCGGGCCGGGCATCATTGCTGCCAACCGCTGATGCGCTGGTTAAACGTATCTGCTACTGCCAGAGCAAGCTTTTATCTGTATAATACAGAGGAAGATGTTGATAAGCTTGTTGCCGCGTTAACCAAAACAAAGGAGTATTTCGGCCATGCAATTGGATGAACTATACCGGCAAGTCATCATGGATCATTATAAGACACCTCGCAATCGCGGTATGCTTGATGGGGAAGCCGTATCGGTTCAATTGAATAATCCGACATGCGGAGACCGCATCGAGCTGCAGATGTTCATCGAAGACGGCAAGGTGAAGCAGGCCCGTTTCGAAGGAGAGGGATGTTCCATCAGCATGTCCTCGGCGTCGATGATGACAGACGCAATCAAGGGCAAGACGCTGGAGGAAGCATTGAAGCTGGCGGAACAGTTCTCCCAGATGATGCAGGGACAGGAACATGAAGAGTTCGAGTATGAAGACATGGAGGCTTTATCGGGTGTAACGAAATTTCCAGCCCGCATCAAGTGTGCGACATTGGCTTGGAACGCGCTGCGGAAAGGGATCGTGCAGAGCAAGCACGAGCTGGACGGCGGATCAAATGAATCTTAAGAAGGAGGTAGGGACGAATGGCTAAGCAAATGCCCGAAATTGGCGAGTATAAATATGGGTTTCGCGATGAGCATAAAGCGATCTTCCAAACGGGGAAAGGGTTGACTCCAGAGATCGTTAGAGAGATTTCCCGCATTAAGGGTGAACCTGCATGGATGCTGGAGTTCCGGCTGAAATCGTTGGAGCAATTCAACAAAATGCCAATGCCAAAGTGGGGAGGAAACCTGGATGAGCTAGATTTCGACGACATCCAGTATTATGTCCGCCCATCCGAGAAGCAGGGGAAAACTTGGGAAGAAGTGCCTTCGGAAATCAAAGCGACTTTTGACAAGCTGGGAATCCCCGAGGCCGAGCAGAAATTTCTGGCAGGGGTTTCCGCGCAATATGAGTCTGAGGTTGTGTATCACAGCATGCAGAAAGAACTGGAAGATCAAGGTGTCATCTTCTGCGATACGGATACGGCGCTGCGTGAGCACCCGGAAATTTTCCGTGAATATTTCGGCACAATCGTTCCGCCGTCGGACAACAAGTTCGCCGCGTTGAACAGCGCGGTTTGGTCTGGCGGTAGCTTTATCTATGTGCCGAAGGGCGTAAAGTGTGAAATTCCGCTACAGGCTTACTTCCGGATCAATTCTGAGAATATGGGGCAATTTGAGCGGACGCTCATTATCGTTGACGAGGATGCGTTCGTGCATTATGTGGAAGGATGTACAGCTCCTGTGTACAGCACGAACTCCCTGCACAGCGCCGTCGTCGAGATTATCTGCCGCAAAAATGCCCGTGCGCGTTACACGACGATCCAAAACTGGGCGCCGAACATCTATAATCTGGTGACAAAGCGTGCGGTAGCCGAAGAAAATGCGACAATGGAATGGGTAGACGGCAATATCGGCTCGAAGCTGACGATGAAGTATCCGGCAGTTGTGCTGAAGGGCCGCGGCGCGAAGGGCAGCGTGCTTTCGATCGCTGTTGCCGGCAAAGGCCAACATCAGGACGCAGGCGCCAAGATGCTGCACCTTGCTCCGGAGACGACTTCGACGATTGTCTCCAAGTCCATCAGCAAGCATGGCGGCAAGGTCACTTATCGCGGACTGGCATCCTTTGGCCGCAATTCGCAAGGGTCGAAGGCGAACATCCAGTGCGATACGCTCATTATGGATAAGGAATCCACGTCGGATACGATTCCATACAACGAGATTCTGAACGACAACATTACGCTGGAGCACGAGGCGACGGTATCCAAAGTCTCCGAAGAGCAGTTGTTTTACCTGATGAGCCGTGGATTGACTGCTGCCGAAGCGACGCAAATGATTGTCATGGGCTTTATCGAGCCGTTCACGAAGGAATTGCCGATGGAGTACGCTGTTGAGATGAATCGTCTGATCAAGTTTGAGATGGAAGGCAGTATTGGTTAATTCCAATATGTAATTAATTTCAATATATACGTGTCTGCGCAATAAAGCTGCGCGGACACGTATTTTTATTTTGGCGCGATGTTTGCTTAGTGTAAATATGATGTGCTTTTCTAAATCTGTATGATTTGGAATATGCAAGTTGGAAATTCTGACCTCATTAGTACGCTTTTTCATCCAAGTTCGCGCGTCGTTACCCGCATATTTGAACGCCAATCGCTTCATCCTATGATCAGGACGGAAGAGGTATCCGGACCCCAAATCAATGAAGGAGCGGTGAATATGAAGCGATTATTGCGGGCCATGGGTATCAGCTTGGTTGCGCTGTCGATCGGCGTCGTGAGCGCTTGCGCCAATACAAATCAAGACCAAGCACGCCAGCAGTCAGTGGAAGACAAGAACCAAAAGCAAAAGAATAAGAATGGGAAGTCAAAGCAAGCACAGGAAAAAGGAAATCGTTCTAATCAAGCTACTTCCAAGAACAAGAAGTCTCAGGCTAACAACAAGGGCAACAAGAAAAGAAGAATCCTCGAAAATGACGGACTTTCTAACCAAAGACAATTCAATTTGATGCAAACACCGCAACAAGCGATCCCGATTCGAGACCAGCAGAACGAGGTGCGGGACGATCAAGTTTCGGTTGTGGAAATGAACGGAGAGGTCTACGCTCCTTTGCTGCCGCTTATGCGCAAAGCGGGATTCCGATTTGTCCAGCAGGATGCGGAAACAGGTGCTTTTCAAATTGGTGATCACGATATCGTCTATGTGCTGCGAAGCAACAGCAATCAGGCCATGAAGGAGGAAGCTACTGTTCAGCTTCCTGATGCAGTACGAGAAATCAATGGTCAGCCGTATGTATCGATCGAGAGCCTGCAGCAATTGTTCGGCAACGAAATAACGGCTGAATGGGATGGAAGCGATCGTATCCAGCTGCAACCGGCACCGGATCTGATGCCGAATGACACCGCTCAGGATCTGGATTTCGCCGAAGATCCGACAGGAGAGGACACGGAGGTTTGGCAGTCCTTAGACTCAGAGATATGGGAAGCAGAAGCGGAGCCGGTCCTGAAGAACATCAACATCGACAGCATGATTAATGAGGCGAGGAAATACTTGGGCGTGAAATACAAATTCGGGGCGAAGCCCTATTCGAGTTCAAACAAACGGTTTGACTGTTCTTCCTATACCCGGTTTATCTTCGACAAATACGGGGTGGATTTGCCGCGCACGGCGCGCGCGCAGGCGAGGAAGGGCACGACGGTCAGCAGGAAATCTCTGAAGAAGGGCGATCTGTTGTATTTCTATGTGCCGGGAAGGTTCAAGAAGGAGAAGACGATTGGCCATGTGGGCATTTACATGGGCAATCAGAGGATGATTCATTCTTCGCCGGAACCAAAGGATGGAGTGCAAATTACAGATATCAATAAATCGTATTGGAAAGAAACCTTTGTCACAGCCAAGCGCATCGTAAAATAAGCCTTGTCGAAGCCAGAAAGTTGTGGTTATCGAATTGTCTTAACAGGCTCTTCCTGTCCAATCAAGGATACAGCCTGTTTCATTGCCAAAAGGAAACAGGCCTCACCTTCATGCATGCACTAGAGCCGGAACGGTTACACATATACGTTGGCCACCTCATATTGCATTTCGGCAGAAAGATCAATAAATCGATTTTCTAATCGAATAAGCGGACGGAAAAAATCGGAGTTGTTGATCATCACGATAATGCCGACCTCTCCGGTTGTAAGGCGTAAGCGCTTTCCGATAAAATTAGGAATCATGTGCTTGATAAACACTTGTACATAATAGGGATCAAGCTCCTCGAAGCTAAGCCGGTGCAGCTCTTTCAGAACGGCCAGCAGGTCGCGCTTCTCCTGATATACCCGAGTGGAGATCATCGCGCTGTATACGTCGGCAACGGCAACAATACGCGAGTAAGGATGAATGGCTGTACCGGCAAGTCGCCTCGGGTAACCGCTTCCATTCAACCGTTCATGATGCTCCAAAGCTACGAGAGCCAGCTCCTTTTCGCGGAAGCTATGCGACAGTATTTCGTATCCGTGCAAAGTGTGCTTCTTCACTTCTTCGAATTCTTCCTGGGTCAGCTTGGATGGCTTGAGGAGGATATCCTCGGAAATCAGGCTTTTTCCAATATCGTGCAAGTATCCGCATTTGCCGACCAAGTACGCTTCCTTCTCCCTAAATCCTGCCCATTTGGCCAAATAGTATGAAATCATGCCGACTTGCACGCTGTGCTGGTACGTGTAATCATCCTTGCTGTTCAGCGAAAGCAGCAAATTGACAACATCTTGCTCCTGCTTGAAATGCTCGATTAATGGGTTTAGCGTTTGCTCGACCTCAACGCCGTCAAGCTTTCCTTCGGCGCGTACTTGTTCGAACATGCCCCGGATCGTTTGAACGGCATCGCCGAAATCATCATGAAGCTGCTGCGAAATTTCACGCTTGGCGACATCTTGAAAGGGATCATGATCCGAGCTGGTGCGCGGCAGAATATCGACATAATCGACACGTAAAAATTCGAGCCGGTCAATATCCTGCCGATTCAATACGGCATTAGCGGAAAGGATCAGTATGCCGTGATCATTGAATATGTCTTTTTCAAGGCGGTCTCCCGGTTGCAATTCTGTTACATGAATGTTCATGGTTTTGTCACCCTGCTACTCTTCTGAATTTTGGAAATGAGGTGTCTTTGAAGTCTCTGAATATTTCATTCTACACAAAGCGACAAAAACCTTTTCAAATGCTCAATTTTTTCATAAAATCATACAGTTTTAGTCAATCTCCGACATATCGGCTATATAAGCTTCTGGCCATAGTAGGGTCCTCGGTACCCTGAATCAGGGCCCGCCCATCCGGGAACAGAACCAGCGTATGGGTATCGTCAGGCATAAAACGCAATAAAAATGGCGTCCGTTCGACTCGTCCGACCGGAGAAAGTTTTTTTACCATTGCATCGAAATCAAGCGAGGCCGGCTGCGCTGGTCGAATTTGAACCGAATTTCTCCCGCACATAGTCTGGGACCAGCCGACAGCTGTTTGGTCGTCCAAAAATTCGAAGCGCCGTTCTGCGCATGCCGGACAATCAGGCCGCTTGGCCTGAGACACATCGATCTGCGACCAGTGATTGCGCCAAAGGTCGAGCTGTACCAGCTGCTTCTGTACTGCATCCAAATCGCCCACAAGGCATTTCAAGGCTTCTGCCATCTGCATCGCCGTAATCGCGTGGATGATCGGAGAGATCACGCCGGCAGTATCACAGGTTTCCGCAGTTCCTCGCTCGGGCGGATTGGGGAACAGGCAGCGCAAGCACGGCCCGCGTTCAGGCAGAACCGGATAACAGACACCTCTGGAGGCTACTGCGCCGCCATAAATGTAGGGGATGCCCATCTTGATCGCATAATCATTCAATAAATAACGGACGGTAAAGTTATCGCTGCCATCAAGGATGAGGTCCGTGCCATGCAGCAGCTCCTCGGCATTGCCTGCATGCAAATCGGCCACGCGGGGGATGAGGCTCACTTCAGAATTGATGGCAGCGAGACGGATTGCAGCCGCTTCAGTCTTAGGCAGGTAGCGGCTGGCATCTGATTCATCATATAGCATCTGGCGCTGCAAGTTGCTGAATTCCACGAAATCCCGGTCGATCAGGCGAATTTCGCCAATCCCGGCCCTAGCCGCCATGTCCGCCAATGCGGAGCCCAGGGCTCCCATGCCGACGATTGCGATAGATGCCCGCGCTAATTTCTCTTGTCCGCTTCGCCCGATTGGAGCGAATAGATGCTGTCGCGAATAACGCTCGTTCATGTGGATTCTCCTTGAATAGGTGCTGCAGTCGGGTCCCAGGGGCCGGTTTGCGCGCCCTTCCATTCCGACCCGTCCTCCCATATTTCTTTTTTCCAGATGGGCACGATTTGCTTGAGCCGGTCAATGGCGTATCGGCTCGCTTCGTAGCAGGCAGCGCGATGCGGAGAAGAGACCGCTATAACGACGCTTGCTTCGCCAACGGCAACTTGGCCGAGACGATGGGTAATCGCGCAGAAAGCGCCGTTCCATTTCGCGCTGATCTCCTCTCCGATTTGGGCTAATGTTTGCAGGGCCATGGGGATATAGGCTTCATATTCCAGCATGACGGTCTTCTGGCCGTATGTATGCTCGCGGGTAGTCCCGACAAATAACAGCTCTGCGCCATGATCGGGATGTCGAACCATTCCCGCAACCTGTTCAATATCAATGTGATCATAAGTGATGCAAAACCGGCCGCCGGGGTCCGTATAACGGGCGCCGGTCTCCCCGCCGGAAACTGGAGGAATGAATGCCAGCTCGTCTTCGGGCATAACTGTATCCTCCTCGCGCGCATAGGCGCGATTTCTGGCGACAAAGCAGGTCGCGATCAGACTGCCGGCCTTGGGATGCCGTTCAGCTGCGGCTTGCTTCAGCTCAGCCGCGGTTAGCGCATCGGCTGGCAGCTCCAGCTCGATCAGGTTCGTGCCTGCCTGATCGGCGACCGCTGCAAAGCATTGGATTTTCCACGTTCTCGATTCCAAGGCAAACACCTCAACTACTCTATTCTACTCATTGTCTTTGCTCCAAGCATACCACATTTATGGCGCAAATGTTATGCTTAGGAGGACATGTGTTGGACAATTCGGACGTATACTTAGTAAAGTCTACTGCCGCAAGGATCAGGAGGGGACGGTATGAAGACGCTGCATGTGAAAATCGTACATACAAATGACATCCACAGCCACCTCGAGAACGCAGCCAGGGCGGCGTCAGCGATACGCGCTATCCGCAGGGAACACGAGCAGGACGGGATACTGTTGATGGACATCGGCGATCATATGGACCGCATGCGACTGGAGACCGAGGGCACAGATGGACGGTGCAATATTGCGATGATGAATGCCATCGGCTATGAGGTATTCGTTCCGGGGAACAATGAGGGCCTGACCTTTACCAAGGGCGAATTGTACATGCTTTCCCGCCAGGCGCAATTCCCGATAGTTGCCGGCAACATGAGGGAGCTTGAGAGCGGAAAGCTGCCGGATTGGATCAAGCCTTATGTTGTGATCGAGAAAGCCGGCGTCACCATCGGCATCATTGGTGTAACGGTGAATTTCAACGCCTTCTACAACTTGCTTGGCTGGGACATCGGCGAGCCGCTTGCATGCGTGAGAGAATGGGCGGCACAATTGCGGCCTCATGTGGATGTACTGGTTGTCTGCTCTCACCTGGGACTCGGAAGGGATGAGCAAATGGCCGCAGAAATTCCGGGCATTGATTGTATTTTGGGCGGTCATACGCATCATCTGCTGGAGGAGCCCCTGCTTGTCGGTTCAACCCGAATTTTCGCCGCGGGAAAGCTGGGCGCATATGTTGGCGAGATCGACATACAAGTGGATAGAGAGACCAGGCAGCTTGTCATAGAGGGCCGATGCATCGCGGTGGAAAATTACGCGCCGGACCCGGAAATAGTTGACCTCATACAAGTGCATCGTACTGCTGCCAAGCAGGCGATGGGCCAAACGGCAGCCGTTGCCGACAGAGACTTGCGCATATCCTGGACAGAGGAATCTCCGCTGGCCAACTTGTTGGCGGCGGGGCTCAGACGGTGGACGAATGCAGATGTCGGCATTGTGAATGCGGGTCAACTGTTGAGGAACGTGGAAAAAGGCGGAATTTCCCGGGAAATGCTGCACGAATGCTGTCCATCCCCGATAAATCCATGTCGAATGACGCTGACCGGCGCCGCGATCCGGCAAGCATTGGAGGAATCCTTGCTGGAGGACAGGATTCATATCCCGATACGGGGATTTGGGTTTCGCGGCAAGGAACTGGGTGTGCTGGCAGTAGACGGTGCGACTGTCTATTATGATCCGACCCGGCCATCCTACGAGAAAATTGTGCGTGTAGAGATTCAAGGCCGTCCAATGGAGGCTGATCAAACCTACTCGGTTGGAACGATTGACATGTTCAGTTTTGGCATCGGGTATTTATCCCTGAAGGGAGGGGGAGAAATTCGCTATTGGCTGCCCGAATTTATTCGGGACGTATTGTGCAGTCAATTAAACGAGCCATCGGAGGTCGAAAGAAGCGAACGGAGCAGATGGCGCAATGTGCATGAAATCAAGGAAATGGGAACCAGCATTCCCGATACAGGAGGGTGATCGATGGCAGATTCGCTGCGGGACCTGATCATTGCGGTCATTCAAGGGATTGTGGAAGGGTTGACGGAATTTCTGCCTGTCTCCTCAACCGGCCACTTGATATTGAGCGGACATCTGTTAGGCTTTACAGG
This sequence comes from Xylanibacillus composti, assembly GCF_018403685.1. Lineage (NCBI taxonomy): Bacteria > Bacillati > Bacillota > Bacilli > Caryophanales > Paenibacillaceae > Xylanibacillus > Xylanibacillus composti. The sequence goes on along the minus strand of NZ_BOVK01000036.1, from coordinate 70,313 downwards.
GGAGCGGGCGGCTACATTCGAGGTCGTGATTCAGTTGGGCGCTATTCTGGCTGTAGTCATATTGTACTGGCAAAGACTGCTCGGTCTGATCGGCATCCGCAAGCGGGAAGATGCGCAGCCGAGTATAGAGGGGAAGAGGCTTAACCTGCTTCATGTGCTGCTGGCTATCACCCCTGCAATGATACTGGCCTTTCTGGCATACAGCTCGATCAAAACCTATTTGTTCTCTCCCGGCACTGTACTGATTGGCCTGGTTGCGGGAGGAATCTTCATGATCTATGCGGAAAAACGGCAGCCAGCAGTCACGGCCAGGGAAATCGATGAGCTGTCCTATAAGCAGGCGCTTCAGATTGGCTTCGCCCAATGCTTGAGCCTGTGGCCGGGCTTTTCGCGGGCAGGCGCCACCATTGCGGGGGGCTTGCTGTCCGGCGCAGCCTTGAAGGCATCGGCGGACTTCTCCTTCTTGATTGCGGTCCCGATGATGGTTGCGGCTAGCGGGTATGACCTGCTGAAGAGCTGGGACCATTTGACTTTAGCGGATATCCCGTTGTTCGGCGTTGGCTTCGCAACCGCATTTATTGTCGCTTGGCTGGCTGTTGTTACATTTTTGAAACTGCTGCACCGGGTCAAGCTGACCACGTTTGCCTATTATCGGTTCGGGCTCGCAGCCGTGTTCTGGCTTTACATGTCCTATACAAGTCTGGCCTAGATGTCGAATGCGTGTCGAAAAAAGCAAAAAAAAAGCGTTTCTTCTCTTGCCCTTTTGGCTAGCATCTTATACATTAAAAGGATAAGGGCAACACGGAAAGTATTTTTTCAGGAGAAACGGGTGTGTGATAATGCGACTAATCGCTATACAGCAATGCCGGCCGGGCATGACCTTGGCGAGAAACATCTACAACGAGAGCGGTTTGGTTTTGCTTGGTACCGGGGTGGAGCTGACCGACACCTTGATCCGCAGGCTGTCTGAGACTGGGATAGATTTCATATACATTGCAGATTCGCGTACCGAAGATGTCGTCATTCCAGAATTGCTGGACGATGATACCCGGATTCAATCCCTGGAAGTCATCCGCTCCTCCTTCAAAACATTGATGGAGGAAAATCATCGAAAACGTTATTCCGGGCACAAAGAGCTAGGGAAAAATTTCCGACAGGTTACCACGATGATTATGGACGATTTGTCCCGACATCCTGATGCGCTGATCATGCTGTCGCATATGCAGGCGTTGGATCATTATTTGTTCAGTCATTCGATGAATGTCTGCGTCTATGCGACGATGCTGGGCATGTCGCAGGGGCTGTCCAAAGATGAGCTGTACCAGCTTTCCCTTGGCGCACTGCTGCATGACATTGGCAAAACTAGCATTCCGCAAGCCATCTTGCAAAAGCCTGGTTCCTTGACGGCAGAAGAAATGGAAATTATGCAGAGACATGCCGAAATTGGCTACTATATGCTCAAGGATGAGCCGAATATTCCCCTCTTATCTGCTCATTGTGCCTTCCAGCACCATGAACGGCTGGACGGGAGCGGGTATCCGCGCGGGATTACGAGCGAAGATATTCACGATTATGCCAAGATTCTGGGGATTGTAGATTCCTATGATGCCATGACCTCCAATCGCGTATACCGCAAGGCGCTCCTTCCTCATCAAGCAGTGGAGATTCTATATTCCGGTGCAGGCAGTCAGTTCGATTTGAAGCAGTTATCTCTGTTTCGGGACAAGGTGGCTATCTATCCGATCGGACTGCCTGTTGTCATCAATACTGGCGAGCGGGGCATTGTGGTCGACCTTAACCCGAAAGTTCCGCATCGCCCGGTGGTGCGCATTCTGGAGGATCCAGAAGGACAAATGCTGCCAGCGCCGTATGAATTGGACTTGTCGCATCATCACAACATTGTGATTACGGACATTGAGTCAGGGAGCCCAACGGGTACGGAACAAAAAAGCGTTCGGGTTTGAGGCGTTATTGGAGCTGCCAAGGGCTATCACTCTATTCAAATGCGCTGGGTCGTCTAGACGATCTGGCTTGTTTTATTTTTTTGGCGAAAGAGGCCTATGCTCGGCGGAGTCCTCTGGTGCCGGCTTCGACATTTCTATGGACTATGAAGTGTTTAGGATTTCGCGTATGATGGTAGAGTACAAGTATTGCTGCTTGGACAGGCGAATGCGGTCGACCGTTTCCCCGGTGGAACTGGTCAGCCGCTCGCCGGGATAGAAAGACTTGACTGGATAGAAGGTGTGGATTTTCGATGAATGCCGTACAATACGATCCTTGGGATCCGATTCACGCTCTGCGCCGCCATGGTCGGTATGCGTTGACCAGCGTGGAGTTTACCGTTACACACTTGTGCAATATGCGTTGCGAGCATTGCGCAGTCGGCGATGCGCTGACCATGACAGAGGGAGATACGCTGCCGGTCGACCTCATGCTTCGGCGACTGGATGAAGTCGAGCATCTGGAAACGATCAGCCTGACTGGCGGAGAGCCTACATTTCGGGAAGCAACAATCCGCGAGGTGATGCTGCCGTTGCTGCAGTATGCCAAAAGCCGCGGAATCCGGACACAGGTCAATACGAACCTGACGCTCGATCTGGAAAGATATGAGGTGCTGGCGCCTTTGGTGGATGTCATGCACATTTCGTACAATTATACGAGTCCCGACGATTTCCATGAGATGGGCTTTGCCCGGGCGGGTCATCCTGTAGCCGCACGAACGGCGTGGATGCTGTATGACCGCATGCTGGACAATGCCCGTCAACTAAGCCAAGGGGGGCTGTTCCTGTCCGCGGAATCGATGATCAACTACCGGACCCATGAGCGGATTGGCGATATGCACCGCACGATTGCAGACATGGGCTGCAAGCGGCATGAAGTGCATCCGATGTATCCGAGCGCCTTCGCAGCAGCCTTGCCGAAGCTCTCGCTGGAGCAGGTGCGCGCGGCCATCCATCGGCTGCTGGATGTCCGGGATGATCGGCTGTGGGTGCTGTTCGGCACACTGCCGTTCTTCGCCTGCAGCGACCGTCCGGAGGAGCTTGAGCTGTTGAGACGGCTGGCTGACACGGAGCAAGTGAGCGTGCGCAACGATCCGGATGGACGGAATCGATTGAATGTCGATATGTTCAATGGCAATGTGCATGTGACCGATTTCGCTGATCTGTCCGCATTGGGCAACATCCGGCAGGACCGTCTGGAGGATGTGTTTGCCCGGTGGCTGGAGCATCCGCTCTCCCATACCGTCTCCTGCTATTGTCCGGATGCCGGCTGCTGCGGACCGAATGTGCTGGTCAAGTCGATGTATTACGAGGATACCGACTTCACTGTGCGCGCGGCCAAGCTGAAGCTGGGGGCTTCCTGAGAATAAAGAAGGATAACCGCATATTATGCAGCAGAAGCTGCCTCCTTTAGTCCAAACGACTGGGAGGCAGCTTTTTATATATAGGCAGAGCACATGGGGCCAACCGCCCATTTTGGGCGTTCGTCTATAACCAATCGTAGGCATTTATCATACAGTATAGGGATTGATTCGATCGACACAAGGAGGAAAGCGCAAGTGGAAAATCAAAAATCAGCGAAAGCGCCGGTGCCGGTCCCCTCTAATGCTCCTTACCCTACGGCTCACGGAAGCTTTCCGGCTTCAGCCCAGTTCAGGTATTATACGCCGTATTACAGCCCGCTGGATCCATGCCCGCCGATAAGAGTCAGGCGCTATAATACGCCGCCCAATTTATTTGTGGGCTTCCAGCCGATGAATTTGCCGCAGTTTCGACCGGAAGAAGCGTTGAGACGCGGCACACTGTGGCCGATCTTTTACGCGCCGTACCCTCCGAGGTAAGCGGAATGTGCATCAGGCATGCCAGTGGCGTGAATGCGATGTTGCCTGTGAATGAGAAGCAGCCGAAGCAGTCGGACCCCGCTGCCTTGCGAACGTCTGCATGTCGGCAATGCGCCGCATGCCGGCGGATGAAGAACCCGGCAGAGAACACGCGAGGGCGTTCCGGGCAAGCGGGCCAAAAACATGGGAAGGAGTGACCCAATTGGATAAACAGATGGATGCTGCCTATTATCATTTGTTGCATGAGCTGCAAGCTGTAGATTTCGTCCTGGTAGAGTTGAATTTGTACTTGGATACACACCCGAATGATTTGAAAGCCATTGAAGAATACAATCGCTATGCGGTGAAGCGAAAGGAGCTGGCCTGCGCTTACGAAGAGAAGTACGGTCCGCTTATGCACTTTGGTCACAGTTACTCGAAGTATCCTTGGCAATGGGCGGATGAGCCATGGCCGTGGCAAGTATAAGGAGGTACCCGCATGTGGATTTATGAGAAAAAGCTGCAGTATCCCGTGAAAGTGAGCAAGTGCGATCCCCAAATGGCGAAATATCTGATTGAGCAATATGGCGGCGCTGACGGCGAGCTGGCCGCCGCTCTCCGTTATCTGAATCAGCGTTATACGATTCCCGGCAAAATCATTGGATTGTTGAACGACATCGGGACAGAAGAATTCGCGCACCTTGAAATGATCGCGACCATGGTTTACAAGCTTACGAAGGACGCCACGCCGGAGCAATTGAAAGCGGCGGGTCTTGGTGCCCATTATGCGAATCATGACAAGGCGTTGTTCTACAATAATGCCGCGGGAGTCCCTTGGACGGCCGCATACATCCAAGCCAAGGGCGATCCAATCGCCGATCTCTATGAGGATATCGCTGCAGAGGAGAAAGCCAGGGCGACTTATCAATGGCTGATCGACATGACCGATGATGTGGATTTGCAGGACAGCTTGAAGTTTCTGCGCGAGCGGGAAGTCGTCCACTCCCAGCGTTTCCGGGAGGCCGTGGAAATCCTGAAGGAAGATCGGGAGACGAAGAAGATCTTTTAGCTGCTTGTCAATCTGTGAGACCGCATATGCGGGCAAGGTAAGTTGCCGCGGCAAGCTGCTCCTCAGACAAGACCAGGGGAGCAGCTTTTTATGCCAATTTGGCCCTTCCTGTTTGCGGGTTCGCTTTGAGCGGGACTTTCCATCTTGCAACGATGCCCTATATATGAGCATCGGGCGCACAGAGATGAATAGCGCGGCCAACTATACTTTAGGAGGGACTGTCACAGGAGGCAGAGGAGAGCGGTCGATCTTGTTGTCCCGGGAAGAGTCATAAAGGAGCTTGCCCGAACGCCAGACTGCTTTTCCGCATAGGATAGAGCGAGAGGGTGATGGCGATGGAATTCCAAGCGTATGATGTGGCGCTGGTGCCGCTGATTGTTTCGCTTGTCGGTGTTTTTCGCGCCGCTGGATTACCCGTTCGCTGGCTGCCTTTCACCGCCATTGTGCTGGGGCTGGCCGCCGGATTTGTGTACATTGCGCCGGAAGATCCCAGACAGGCTGTCCTGTTTGGATTGATTATGGGAACATCCGCGATAGGCGCATACTCCGGTTGTAAAAATACGTTCCGCAAATAAGGGGACCGGCAGCAAGGCAACGATGGGGGAAAGCTGCAAACAGTCGAAAGCCGAAATCAGCGAGATGGCTTGAAATGCTGGCTAGCGAGCAGATGGAAACCAAAAAGGGAGGCGAGACTATGGCAAAGCCGATCTTAATTTTGGATCCGGGACATGGAGGCAACGATCCGGGAGGCGGTTCGAACCGCCATTGGATTGAGAAAAACATGACTCTGCAAATCAGCCTCTATCAATATAATCGATTCCGTGAGTTGGGTGTGCCCGCAGCGATCACGAGAAGCGAGGATGCCACGCTTCCGCCAGAGCAGCGCACCCGCATTGTCCGCGACAGCGGCGCCGCCTATTGCTTGTCCAATCATATTAATGCTGGCGGAGGGGATGGCGCGGAGATTATTCACTCTATTTATGAAGGCAAGGATTTGGCGGAGCGGTTGGCTCAGGAGTTGGCCAGGGAAGGTCAGAACGTTCGCCGTGTCTTCACCCGGACCTTGCCTGACAATCCGGGACGGGACTATTATTATATGCACAGGGAAACGGGTTCCGTTAATACGATGATTATCGAGTATGGATTCGCGGACTCCAGCGGAGATGACGTTCGGCTGCTGCGGGATCATTGGCGTACGTTGGCAGAAGCGATCGTCCGGGGGTTTTGCCGCCATATCGGCCATGCTTACAGCCCGCCGCAGAATGGAAGTGCGGCTAATGGGCGCAATCCAGACAGAGGCCAGGGGGTGACAGACGGCATGCCGCAGGTGCAGCGCAGCGTGGAAGTAGTGAATGAAGACGGGACGGTATTGGCTAGCGGCTTCCTGATCGGGGATCGTGCCTATGTTCCCATACGGGAACTGGCTGAGGCGATGGGATTTGCGATCACTTGGAACGGTCAGCAAGCAGTGTTGCGCCGAGAGGACGAATAGAAAGACAACGGTATGGGATCTGATTCATGAAATTTTTACGATAGCGGGGATTTGCAGCAGCCTTGCGCGATCCGTATGAGCCGCATGAGAACGCCGCCAGGCGTTTTTTCTTTTGTTCGCGATAGTCCGATTGACACAAGGGAGGGAATTTGTTTTGATGAGGGAAAAGGAGTGGAGCTGACATGAGAGAAAAGTGGGAGAAGCCCGAGGCGATCCTGTTTGACATGGACGGTACTTTGTTCCAGACAGAGACGCTGCTGATACCGGTCCATGAACGATTGTTCGACAGATTGAGGCAGGATGGGTTGTTTGAAGGGGATACCCCTTCAGTGGAGATTATGTTAAGCAGCTTGGGCATGCTGCTGGCCCATATTTGGGAGCGTGTTATGCCGGGAGCAGGAGCGGAGGTGCATAAGCGAGCGGATGACCTGCTGCTGGAGCTTGAAATTGAAGGTCTGCGCAGGGGAGAGGGCGAGCTGTATGCAGGCGTTCGCGAGACGCTCGAAGCCTTGTCCGGCATGGGTATCCGTCTGTTCGTAGCCAGCAACGGCCTGCCGGAATATGTAAAAGAAATTGTGGAGGTCAAGGGGCTTTCTCCCTATATAGAGGAGAGCTACACTGCAGGGGAATATCAAACGGCTACGAAGGCGGACTTGGTGCGGCTGCTCCTGGATAAGCACAACATACGCCATGCTTGGATGGTCGGAGATCGTTCCTCGGATGTCGAGGCGGGCCATGCCAACGGCTTGAAGGTGGTGGGCTGCGCCTATGCGGGCTTCGGCAAAGAGGACGAATTGGCGAATGCGGATCGGACTATTGCATCCTTGAACGAGCTGGAGCTTTGGCTGACAGGCGATGAATAAGATGACGATGCTTTTTACCTAATATAACGGAAAAAAAGGCTTTCGCATGTATGCGCTAGCCTTTTTTTCGATTGATTTGATAAAGGGCATATTCGAGCGGACGCTTGACTGCAGTCTGGTACGTATGATGCTCGCCAATCTTGCGGAACACTTCTCTCGCAGGCTTGGGATTGACCTCCAGCAGCCAGATGCGGCCGTTTCGGTCAGCAGCAATGTCCAGCGCCAGCTCGCATAGCTGCCCGTATCGTTTTTCCAGGTAGGCTGCCGTTTCGAAGGACAGAGCAGCCATTTCCTGCTTCACCCGCTGTTCCTTGGAGGTCTGCCTGTAGCATTTGCGAAGGAGCCGGTCGAGGCCGGCAGCCGTGCCTCCGCCATGCAGATTTGAGGTGACGCTGCCCTGTCTGCCGATACGGCCTGCCCCGCCGGTCCATTCCCAATCGCCGCGCGCATTTTTCTGGATCAGAATACGAAAATCAAAAACGCGCCCGTCCGGCAAGGTGCAATCTATCCCTTGCTGGGCCAAGTACTGGCCGGTTTTGGCCAAGCGGCTTAATTTGGCCAGCAGTCCTGAGCGCCCGAGTTGAACCCTGCGCAATATGCGCCGATCCATGCCGCGCCCGGCAAGCTGAAAGCTGGACGGGCCCAGACGATGGATACGCATGATGCCGCGTCCGCCAGTGCCGTTAATCGGCTTGAGATAGACCGTGGGGTACTTTTTCAGCAAGGCCAGAACCTCGCTTCCTGCCGTCACCTTGACTGTATCCGGCTGGTACTTCGCTAACCGTTTGCTATTGACGAAATCCAGGTAAATGTTCCATTTGTTCGCCAATGGTCGGTTCAGGTACAGAAGATTGGGATAACGCTGCCTGAAAGCCTTGAGCTGCCTGAACCGGTTGGTTGGCTGGTAGCGGCAGCGGTCGAGAATGGCATCAGGGAAGCCGACCCGCTTGCGTTTCCAGCTTTTTGCCCGAACATCATAGATTTGGGCCTGAATCGAATTCGTAGCGAAGTTGACATCTTCCGGGGTGAAGACGGTCACCTCGAGGCCGAGAGCGCGGCCGACCAGCGTCATTTTTTGGAAAAGGCTGCGTTCTTCGATCTGTTTGCGGTCGTTCAAATACAAGGTCATGATCCCGAGATTGGGTCTTGGCATGATATCCTCCTCTCAAGGGTTGGCAGGTTCGCTGTTATGCTGAGCCGTTTCGTTTGCTGTTTGCCAGGAAAGCGGCGTAATCGATCAAGCGCCGCAGAGAAAGCTCGCGTATGGCCGGCTCATCGAATTTCATCGGCTTGGCATTTGCTTCAAAAAACCAGATGTTCCCCCTCTTGTCTACCCCCAGGTCCATAGACATTTCACCGTGCGATCTTCCGGACGCTTTCTCAATCTGCTTGGCAATGTTTAATCCCGACAGTCGGACACGTTGATAGATGTTTTTTCCGCGCGCCGGCCCGAACGAGGCACTCAGAAGGCGTACCGGCTCCCCAATCCGCCCTCCTTGCGGGACGTGAGTGGTAATGCTCGATTCCCCTGCCACACGCGCGCCAACTCCGGTCACAGCCCAATTCCCTTTTCTGTTTTTCTGCAGCAGCAGGCGCAGGTCGTAGGGCCGGCCCTTGCTGCTGCAAAGGTCGATTCCTTGCTGGATAATGTAGTTCTCGCCTTCGGTCCGCTTGCGAATGCTTGACGTCATCTCCTTAAGCGTTGCGAACGATTCCGAGGTCGTCTGCCGCATATCCTGCGCGTATAGCGTATACGGCTTGCTGCCTCCCGTGCGCTGTACCCGAAGAATACCTTTGCCGGCTTTGCCGTGCTCCGGCTTCAAATACAGAAAGCCGTACTTGCGAAGCAGGGGGAGCATGCGGGTTGAGGCCGTATAGCGCTTCGTTATTGGAATCATTTTTTTGGTTTTTGGGGAGCGGCAGAGCCATCTTTTCATGATCCACTTGTTGAAGAAGGACGGATTGAACAGCTTGACCCTGGAATTTCGCATGCATTCGCGCAGCATTTCCCGAACGTGCGGAATCTGCTCATCCTCTCGCTTGGGAATGCGGTTGTACAGCACCCTTGGCAGCGGGATCCAGCGGGGGACCCAGTCCCCCTTGTCTTCCCGGTATGCGTAAGCTTTGATGCGCGATTCGTGCAGGGACAAATCATCCATGGTCACTACATAAACCTCCGCTCCTCTTGCTCTGCCGGCCTTGACGATATCGGCGAAGTTTTTGTGATTGCCGCGAAACTTTCGCTTCGGATCGGACATGGTCAGGATGCCCATGAGCGGACGTGCTTCAGATCGGTAAAGACGAACATCCATTATGCATCGCCTCCGTTAAATCCGCTGAGATACGTGCAATAGTCAAAAAGCAGCTTCAAGGTTGCACGGCCTTCATTTTTCAAAGCCGGATGCTTGTAGATCGACCTGCCGGGCTTGGCATTTGCTTCAAACATCCAGATGCGCCCGTCTTTGTCGATGCCCAGATCGAAACCGAGCTCGCCCACAGGATGACTGGATTCGCGTTCAATCGCTTCCGCAAGCTGGATGCTGACTGCTTTGGCTTTATCCAGAAGATCCTGGGCCCGCGAAGCTGAATAGATGCGGCCGAGCGCCTGCCCGGGCGTCAAAAGCTGCCCGCCGGTTCGCACGTGGGTAGTCACGCTTCCCTTGCCCGCTTTCTTGCAGCCTATGCCGGCTACAGTCCACCGTCCTCTGATGTTCTTAATCAGGTGAAACCGGAAATCGATGGGGCATCCGTCGATTTCGAGCAGGCGGATGCCCTGCTGCGCTACATAATTGCGCAAGCGCCCCTTGTCGATGCCAATCATGCGGGCCAATCCGGAAAATTTGGCAAAGCGAAGCACCCGATTTCGGCCGGACAGCCTGTATCGGACGAAGTAGCCTTTGTGGGGCTTGTAGGTAAGACGGTAAATGCCCTTGCCCAAGCTGCCGCCGGTTGGCTTTAAATAGACGAAATCGTGATTGTCCAGCATCCCTTTCAATTGCCGGGGGGACGGGTTCAATATCGATTGGGGCACATGCTTGTAAGCCTCTCCTGCCGGCTCCAGCAAGCGGTAAATATCCCACTTCTCGAAGAAGCTCCAGTTGAACAACGGAATGCCGGCATGAGTCAGGCGATATTTCAGACTCACCAAGTTTGCGGATTTTTCTGTTTTGCGGCTGGGCATGCGGTTATAGATCACGTCCGGCAACGGCGCTTTACGCCTATACCAGCCCTTGCCCGGACTGTAGAAATAGCCGGTGACCGATCTCGTTGCCCAGTCGATGTTTTTGGGAGCAAAAGCAAAGCAGGTGCCGGCTTGGCTGCCGCTTGCGACGAATTGCCGAATCAGTGAAGTGCGGGTGCCGAAAGGGCTTGTCGCAGATGGGTTCGCGGTTGTCATGATGCCGAACAGCGGACCGATGCGCAAGCTGCCGTTCGACGATTTGACTTTGAATGTACCGATATGCGGCAGCAGCAGCTGGTTTTTGATGTTGAGCGGAACGTACAGCTTGCTCCCGCTTTTTTTGACGCTTCGCAGTGTGACAGTGGTTTCTGCTTTTCCGAATGAGATCCGAACGGTCTTACCCGGCTTGAGAGACAACGATTTGATGAGAGCGGAGGTTGCATACAAGGCGCGTGCCGGCCGCTTTGTCACAAGGACTTGACAGGTTGAAATACTCATAGTTGGTACCCTCCTAGTTGCGTTACAACCCCGCCAAATGGCGTGAATATTGGATTAGCCTTTTGACGGAAGGCCGGATTTTCTGATCGGATAAAGGGGTGCTGTCATTTTTGGCCGGTTTGGAGTTTACTTCAAGCAGCCATACTCTGCCCGCGGTGTCTACGGCAAGATCGACACCAAATTCCCCGAACTGGGCGGGAATCTGATTTTCGACCCCTTGCGCTACATTCAGAGCTGCCTTCTTCAAGCGCTGAAGCACAGCGCCGGAAGCTTTCAATCCTGCTCTGCTCAAGGCTTCCTTGGCGGGACTCAGAGTGCCGCCTCTAGCCAGGTTGGAGACGAAGTGATTGCTGCCCGCAATGCGTCCAACGATGGATGTGAGGCTCCATTTTCCATTTTCGTCCTTATGCGTAAGCGCACGAAAATCCACAGGCCTTCCGCCAATGCGAATCAAATTCAAGCCTTGCTGCGCCTGGAAGCGCGAAGACTTCGCTCTTCCCGCAATCAAGTTGTGGACCTGCTTCGTGCTGGATGCTGATTTTTGAGTCACGCCATTTAGATGAGAGAAGTGGCAGGTGAACCCGCCGGCGGGATTTTGTGTAATCTTGATAATCCCCTTGCCCAGACTGCCGCGTTCGGGCTTGAGGAAGACAGTGCGGTATTTGCCGAGCATATGCTTCAATGTGGCATAGCCCTTGTATTTGCAGGAGTAAGGCAAGTAGCTTCTGGCACCGGCATCTCGCCGCAATGCCGTAAAAACCTCGATTTTATCCAAATACCTTTCGTTGAAAGTGGCAGTGCCGTAGCGGGATTTTACTTCACGAATAAAATGTTGTACGCTTGGGTTAGCTTCCAGCTTTCGGGACATGAGGCGGTTGTAGACAACTTCCGGCATCGGAAATGATGCCTGGTACCAGCCGTTGCTGTAGCTCCAGCCCCGAATGCGTTTTTCGCGCCAATCAATTTGCTTCGGCGTGAAGAAATAGACGAACCCGCCGTACAGCTTTCCGGCCTCGACCATTTCCATGCAGAACGATGTGGTGCTGCCAAAAGGACGGCTGGCATTTTGAGAGGTGCTGCCCAGCAGGACGCCGATGACAGGGCCGAGGTGCAGCGTTTTTGTTTTTGGGCGGTACAAGGCGCGGAGGGATGTTCCCGGCTTTAAGCCCAGCCTGGAGGCGAGTCTCTCCGTCATGCGGATGCCGTCTTGGCGGGAAGCCGAGGCAATGCTTACAGCTTGCTTGGTGGAACCGTAACGGAGGATCACGCTTCCAGGGATCTTCCACTTCTTTATTAACGAATCCCGCAGCACGATCGTATGATCGGAAGGGAATGCGTTATGGGAAATTTGGAGATTCATTTTTAATGAGGACACGAATGCAGTCTCCTTTCGGCGGCCAATACCGGAATAAAATCGGTTAATCCATCATATGACAGCCTGCTCAGCTTGGTGCGCGTGCACCATAGTTGCATGCCGGCTTCAAATCAGCGATTAGACGGAGGACAACGATGCACACATTCGCGTTGATTGCCATGAGTGTGGGGATTGCCGCGCTAATAGGCGGGATTACCAACCATCTGGCCATAAAAATGTTGTTTCACCCCCGGAATGCTGTCTACATCGCCGGACGAAAGCTTCCGTTCACGCCCGGCATTATTCCGAAGCGCAAGGATGAAATAGCGGAATCGCTCGGGCAAGTGGTCGGCGATTATTTGGTCACCTCCGAAGGTTTGGCCGGACTGCTGCGGCAGCCGGAATTCCAGTCCCGGATCGAAAACAGGTTGAGGGCGGTATTGCAGGAGCTGGCTCGGGAGGACAGAAGCCTCAAGGAATGGCTGACGGACAAGCTCGGGGAGGAAGAAGCGGAGAGGGTGTCGGAGCAAGTCGAAGCAGGCCTGGTTCACGGTACGGATCGGCTGATGCAATGGCTAGTCGAGGAAAAAGGCGTGCTGCAGCGACCATTGGAGGCATGGCTGCCGGGAGATGCGGAGTCAAGGAAAGAGGAATGGTCCCGCCGGCTCGCGGATTTGCTGGTCAAGGAGCTGAGCCGTCAGCTGCTTTCTCCTTCCGGCGCCCATTTGATCCGTTCATTGGCGGACAAGCTGATGGATCAGGCTGGCGGCGTGCTTGGCATGCTGGCCGGGATTTTTATGGACCCGGATCGCATGGTTCAGAAGGTACAGCCGGTTGTGCTGGAAACGCTGCACTCTCCGGAGGTGCGCAGCGCGTTGGCTGAATTTATCCGGCAGCAGTGGGATCGGATTGAGAAGAAAACGCCTGAGGAAGCGATTCGCTACTTCGCGGAAGGAGAGCCAGCGGATGTCCTGCGCGGATGGGTCCGGAAGCGGGTGCCTTGGCGGCGTTGGGTAGACGAAGCGGCAAGTCGGCCCATATCGTCATGGGCGGCGCCTATAATGCCGAAGCTGGAGGAGAAGCTTCCGCGCGCAGTGGAACGCGGAATGGATGTGGCCGCCTCTCAGATGGACAAGATTGTCCGGGCTCTGGATTTGCCAGCTCTTGTAGGGCAGCAGGTGAAACATTTTCCTGTGGAGCAGTTGGAGCAAATTGTGCTGGCTGTATCGGGCAAGGAGTTTCGTGCGATCACGTGGCTGGGCGCCGTCCTTGGCGGCATGATCGGACTCTTGCAGGCTGTTTTGTTCACGGTGATGCGCTAAGCAATCGATTCGGGCGGGCTGCGCAAGCGAGCGAATAAGCCTGAGGAGTCTTTTTTGCTGGTAGGGAAGTTTCATATTTGTCCAACGCGGCGCATAGGATAGTGTAAAAGCAGAAGGAGGAAGACCATGAAAAAAGGAATCAGCTCCGTTGTCGGTTTGGCGCTGGGTGCGGGTCTGCTGCTATACGCGATTCCAAGGCTGGATGTTGGACAGGGGTGGACGGCTCCGTCTCTGTTTGCCGCTGTATGGCTCGGCATGATGCTGGTCATTGTATCGGCATACCTCTATGATTTGCTGGGAGTAGACGAAGAGACGCGCAAAGAGCTGCAGCATGTCAAGCGCATGCGCAGGTGGAAAATGGAACAGCGACTGCGCAGCAAGCTCGTGGTGCGGGATACAAAAAGATAGGCTGCGCTGGCCGCTTCAGCAGCAGGGAGCCATGCGAGATCCATGCGGATCGAAAGTTGGGGTGTCGTCTATGTATCGAGCAGTCGCAATCCGTTGCGGACGGAAATTTCTCAACTGCAGCCGATTGCGGCATTTCTCTGTTTGGGCAGCAGCAGCGGGAAGAGACTGTGAGGTTATTCTGCACCCAAGCGACGCATAGTTTGATCCGTCAGTGCTTCGATGTGCCTGGCCGTATGGGTAATTTCATCGGCCATTTCTTTGATCAGACGCTCCTGGCCTGCGTCGTTGTTGGAATGGATTTCGTCCAGCCGATTCCGGTAATGGAACAAGACGCTTTGAATGGCGATAGTCAAGTATCGGGAATCAATACAGGTGGTTTTATCCATGCTTGCTAACCTCCTATCTCCTTTTCCAGACGGCATGTATCTTGAACTTCACATGTTATTGTTTCCAGATTAATACATAAGATTCTGCTTGAAAACCCAATTCACGCACGCGAAAATTTCTTTACGAAAAATCGTGGTTGATATATAATAATATGTTAATTTCGATAGTATTCCCAAAGATTGTAGGCGACGGTTGCGATGAGAGAGGATACTTCTACAAAGCATGAGCAAATCTTGCAATATATTGAGGAACTGGATGTCGGTCAGCAGATTTCCGTCCGGCAAATTGCGAAGGCGCTGCACGTCAGCGAAGGGACCGCATATCGCGCGATCAAAGATGCGGAGAATCAAGGCCTTGTGCAAACCCGCCCCCGCATTGGCACGGTTCGGGTGGGCAAGCGGCACCGGTATCGCATTGACCAGCTGACGTTTCGGGATGTCGTCATGATTGTCGACGGCGAGGTGCTTGGCGGACAAGCCGGCCTGGATACGCCGCTGCACAAATTTGTCATCGGCGCCATGGAATTGGATGATATGATGAAGTACATCGACGCGGGAAGCCTGCTCATTGTCGGCAACCGTGAAGGGGCCCATCGCTTGGCGTTGGAGCAAGGGTCGGGTGTGCTGGTAACAGGCGGTTTCCATACGAGCGACGATATCCGCGAACTGGCCGACGCATTAGGCTTGCCGATCATTACTAGCGGCTATGATACCTTCACCGTGGCATCCATGATTAACCGTGCGATTTATGACCGGCTGATCAAGAAGAAAATTATTTTGGTTGAGGATTTGATCCATGACAAGGAACCGCCTGTAACGGTCAAGGCAAACCAGACGGTCAGCGACTGGATTAAATTTGTGGACAGCACCGGCAACAGCCGTTTCCCCGTTACGGACGAATGGAATCGGGTCATCGGGATGGTGACGCCCAAGGATGTTCTGGATGCGGACCCGAATCAGACGCTGGATCGTCTGATGACGCGAAATCCGCTAACGGTCGGCGTTCAAACGTCCATCGCTTCGGCCGCCCATATGATGGTATGGGAGGGCATCGAGGTGCTGCCCGTAGTAGACCATAATCGCAAGCTGCGCGGCATTATCAGCAGGCAGGACGTCTTGAAGGCGATGCAGTACAGTCAGCGGCAGCCGCAAATGGGCGAGACCTTCGAGGATTTGATGTGGTCGACGTTCGAAGAAATACGCGACGAGACGGGACAGGTGCGGTTTCGTGGCAGCATAACGCCGCAAATGACCGGCGATTTGGGCGTTGTGTCTGAAGGGGTGCTGGCGACTCTGATGACGAAAGCCGCCTTCCAGGTAATCAAGACAGAGCGCAAGGGGGATTTGGTGCTGGACAATGCGTCCACCTATTTCATTCGCCCGCTGCAGCTGGACACGTCGGTAGACATCATTCCCAATGTGCTGGAAATCAGCCGGAAGTTTGCGAAGGTGGACGTCGAGATGTTCCATGAGCAGGTGCTCGTGTGCAAGGCGCTCTTGACTGCGCAGGTGCTGGAGCAGCGGTGATGCAGGAGCAACCTGGCGGCAGGAGCAGGGAGCAGCCGGTGCGCTGTCCGAAGGCCGTGAGATGTTGACGCAGTGTGGATTCATGCAGGGTGCAGCGTTGGTGCACAAAAAAAAAGTGGTTGCCGGGTCTGCAACGCTGATCGAAGGCCGCGACACCCGCAGGGCATCTCCGCGGAAGACACGTGTGTTTGGAGACTGACTGCGGAAAGCCGGGGTGTCAGAGCGTTGAACGCTGTAACGGAAATAGGAGACGTTATTGGATCGAAATAGACGAATGTGGAATTGTAACGGAAGCGAGAGACGTTATTTAGCGGATTTCGCAAGGTATATCCCCGAAATTGCTGGAATAAGGTCCGTGAGTTCCGTTAGATTTGGAAATGCGCGAAAAATGGGCAACTAGTGGCGCTCAGTTCCGTTAGCGTGCAAGGGACAACGTGCAAGGGACAAGCTTAGCGGCCAACGGCCTCTCTTTTTTTTGCGTTGGCTACGCTTACTGTTCCTTCATGCGATTGAACGCTGAATGGTTGCGGATGCCGGCGAACAGGTTGAACAAGCCCAGCAGCAGAAAGATCGTGCCTACAATTAGACGAATGGTAGAGCCTTCGAACAGCATGAGCTGGATCAAGGCGATTATTATCAGCATCAGTCCCATACAGATGTTCGTGCGAGCCCCGTATATGCCTCTCAGCTTCACTGTGTCAGCCCTGCGCGACTTGGTGCTGAAGTAGAAGGAAGCGCCCGCGGCGATAATGGCGGAGAAGGAGAGGGCAGTTTGCCAGAAGGAGATGTCTATCATCAGGATCGTTTCCTTTCACTAAGTTTCCTTCTAACTGTAGCTTGTACCGATCCAGATTGCAAGCCGGCCAGCATGAGGCTGCCGTTCAACCGCGGCTGCCGCATCAGCCGGAAGGCGATGGGCGGCTCAAGCGGCAGGAATGCGACGCTCAAGACCTGCCGGAGTGGTCGGGCGGCCAGACCGGACCGGAATGACCCAGGTCTGACTTGACTGGCCAAGATGCATTATCCCCTTACGTGCTTCCAGGCTTTATCTCCTCTACTTCAATCCATACACGCAATTCTCCGTATATGACGAACAACGAACTGATGCGGACCATATAATCCTTCCCGTCTTGATCGCGGATTAGCTGGCTGTACAAGCTTTTTACATGTTGCGCGCCGGAATCCAGCACGGAGATTTTTTGGCCTACCCATATATCGCGAAGCTTCTCCCAGACATGGTGGCGTATGCGATTTTGGATGACCTCCTCCAGCGGTTTTGCGCCCGGTTCGGCTTCGATCCGTACGTCGATCGAGCGGATGACCGTTTGGCTGTTTTTATGTTTTTCCAGATCGACGATGTCCGATTTCAGCTTGTTGTTTTCCTCGGTAAGCCGGCTATTGTCTTCCAATATCAGATGAAAGTTGTGCTGCACGATGCTCATGAATACGGCGGCGCCCACAATGGCTCCGCACAGAAAGATCGCCCCCAGACGAATGCGGTGCATCCACAGGGAAAAGGGCGGCACCCTCATCCCTCTCCTCCTCCCGCGCAGATCCATTGAATGAGCCGGGTTCCCATGGAAGCGCCGATAAATGCGCTGATGATCAAGAGGATTTGCTTGAGCGCCAGTATATACTGGCTGTCGCTAAAGTTGGTTTCAATCATGCGGAAAGGGTCGATCGTCCCGCCGATTGCGGCTACAACCGCCCAGATTTTGATTTTGTCGGCTATCGACTCCATGTGCAGTTTGGGAGATTCCAGAGTCAAGATGGCCGCGATTCCGCCCAGCATGGCCGCGCCCAGCACGACACCGAACGCTTGCAAGAAATGATAGATCAGCTGTTTGATGAAATAGGCGTTCATGGACAGACCTTCCTTCGTTTTCGAGACTGGTGTTCCGCCAGACGGCCGCATCCGCATGCCGGCTTCGACCGCCTTTAGTATATGTATAGGAAAGGCTGTCCCGATTATGATAAAATAGTTGTTAACGAATAGGAGTTCGCATAGCTGTCGGATTTGAAAGAGAATGGAGCCGATCACAATGGGCGAATTTGTACATCTGCACGTGCATAGCGAATATAGTCTGCTGGATGGCGCCGCCCGCATTTCAGATCTGGTCAAACAGGCTTCGGCACATGGCATGAAGGCGCTGGCTTTGACCGATCACGGAGTGATGTACGGCGCGATTGCGTTTTACCAGGCGTGTCAGGCGCACGGCATCAAGCCGATTATAGGCTGCGAGGCTTACGTCACCGAAGGCTCCCGCAAGCAGCGGGGCTCGCGCCAGGATCAGCGTATCTACCATCTGATTTTGCTGGCGCGCAATTCGGAAGGGTACCGCAATCTGATGAGGCTGTGCTCGATCGGACACCTGGAAGGCTTCCATTACAAGCCGAGGGTGGATCTTGAGGCATTGGCGGCTCATGCCGAAGGCATCACGGCGTTAAGCGCCTGCCTGGGCGGCGAGGTTGCGCAAGCCTTGCTGGCTGACCGGATGGACATGGCAAGAGAGGCCGCGCTGCGCTACCGCGGCATCTTCGGCGAGCATTTTTATTTGGAGCTGCAGGATCACGGATTGATCGAGCAAAGGAAAGTCAATCAGAAGCTGATCGAACTCAGCCGGGAGACGGGCATTCCGCTTGTTGCGACGAACGATGTGCATTACCTGCAGCCGGAGGATCAGACCGTGCAGGATACCCTCATCTGCATTGGCACGGGGAAGACGGTCGAGGATGACGACCGGCTGAAGATGCACACGAACCAGATGTATCTGAAGAGCGGCGCAGAAATGGAGAAGCTGTTCCCGCATTGTCGGGAAGCCTTGGAAGCGACGGTGCGGATAGCGGATGCGTGCAATCTCGATCTGACGTTTGGCCGCACTGCTTTGCCGCATTATTTCCCTGTGCCGGAAGGGCAGGGATCGGGCAGCTTTTTGCAGCAGCTGTGCGCGCAGGGACTGAAGGAACGGTATGCGGCTCTGCCGGAATGGCAGGATGGCGGCTGGCGCGCTCAAGCGGAACAGCGGCTTGCCTATGAGCTTCAGGTAATTGGCAAGATGGGCTATGAAGATTACTTCCTGATTGTATGGGACTTTATCCGCTATGCGAAGGAGCGGGGGATCGCCGTAGGTCCGGGCAGAGGTTCCTCGGCGGGCAGTCTTGTCGCGTACGCGCTTGCGATTACCGATGTCGATCCCCTGAAATACGGACTGCTCTTCGAGCGATTTCTCAATCCGGAACGGGTGACGATGCCCGATATCGATATCGATTTCAGCGATGAGCGCCGGGACGAGGTCATTGATTATGTGGCGGACAAGTACGGAACGGATCGCGTAGCTCAAATCATTACATTCGGGACGATGGCTGCCAAGGCTGCTGTGCGAGACGTTGGCCGCGCGCTGGGCTTCAGTTATGCCGACGTGGATCGGATCGCCAAGATGATTCCCGCCCAGCTCGGCATCACCATTGACAAGGCGCTGGAGCAATCGTCTTCCTTGCAGGCAGCGGTCGAGCAAGACAGCAAGGCGCGCGAGCTGATTGAAGTGGCGCGCAAAGTGGAAGGGATGCCAAGGCACGCATCCACCCATGCCGCGGGAGTCGTCATCTCGAAGGATGCGCTGACCGATCATGTGCCGCTGCAGACAGGTACGGAGAAGGTTGCGCTCACCCAGTATTCGATGGAACACCTGGAAGCGGTTGGCCTGCTGAAGATGGATTTCCTTGGCCTGCGCACTTTGTCTATTATCGAACGCACCTTGGATTGGATAGAGAAGCTAGGGGGCGGATCGATTGACTTGCGCAGCATACCGGATGATGATCCCGCCACATACGAAATGCTGTCGCGAGGAGATACCACCGGCATTTTTCAGCTCGAATCCGCCGGTATGAGAAGGGTGCTGCGGGAGCTGAAGCCGTCCTGCTTCGAAGACATCATCTCGGTGCTCGCGCTGTATCGACCGGGACCGATGGAGTTTATCCCGCGCTACATCGAAGCGAAGCATGGCCGAGCCGACGCGGACTATCCGCATGCCGATCTGGAACCGATCCTGCGGGATACGTACGGCATTATCGTGTATCAGGAGCAAATCATGCAGATCGCGTCACGCATGGCGGGCTTCTCCCTAGGCGAAGCGGACTTGCTTCGGCGCGCCGTTTCCAAGAAGAAGCGGGAAGTGCTTGACAAGGAACGCGAGCACTTTGTGGCAGGCAGCCTGAAGCAGGGCTATCAGGCGAGCGACGCCCATCTTGTCTATGACATGATCGTCCGCTTCGCCGACTACGGCTTCCCCCGCGCGCATGCGACAGCATACGGCGTCCTGGCTTATCGCACCGCATACTTGAAGGCGAACTACCCCGTGCCATTTATGGCGTCTATGCTGACCTCGGTAATGGGCAATCACCGGAAGATGGCCGAATATGCGGATGAATGCCGGCGTATGCGGATTCGCGTGCTAGGTCCGGATGTGAACGAAAGCAATATCAGCTTCACGCCGCTGGCGGGTGCGCCAGACGGCGATATCGGGGCAATTCGCTTTGGCCTCGCGGCTGTGAAGAACGTTGGCACGCAGGCGATGGAATCGATCATTAAGGAAAGGAAGAGCGGTCCGTACAGCAACTTGGCGGATTTTTGCAATCGTGTTGATCTGCGGGTTTGCAACAAGCGTGTGATCGAATCCCTGATTCTGGCCGGGGGCATGGACGCGATGGACGGCCATCGCGCCCAGCTGCTGGCAGCTCTGGACGAAACGGCGGACACAGCGGCGAAGCGGAAGAAGGAACGGGACGAGCTGCAGCTCGATATGTTCGGCTTTCAGGAAAGCGTCAACTGGCAATTCGAGCTGCCCGACGTCCCGGCTTTTAGCCGTGCGCGCGAGCTGGAGCTGGAACGTGAGCTGCTCGGACTTTACTTGTCCGGACACCCGCTTGATGATTATCGCGACAAGATGGAGGCTCTGGGCGTTGTGCCTCTGCATGAGCTGGAGCATGCCCCGGACAATCGAATGGTAGAGGTAGCCGGCAGGGTGCTGTCGGTGAAGCCGATTGTCAGCAAGAAGGGCAAGGCGATGGCGTTCATGGAGCTGGAGGATCGGATCGAGCGCGTGGAGGTTGTGGTTTTTCCGGAGACCTGGTCGCGCTACGGGCCGGAAGTGGAGAAGGGGCGGCTGCTCTTCCTGCGGGCGCGTGTCCAGCAGCAAGATGGGGAGCAGCAGGTGAAGCTGCTTGCGGATATGATCTGTTCCCTCGACGAGGCGGAACCGGGAAGTGCGGCCGTTCGTCCCGACAGGCAGCCCCGGAAGCGGCACCAGCAGGCGGGAGCCGCGTCCGTTCGAAACAACGCGCCGGGCAGACAGGAGCCGCCGGCGGCAGCCCCTTCCAGGCCGGCACGCTCTCACGCAGCCGCTCCTGCGGCAAGCGGGGCCAAACAGAAGGTCTTTGTCAAAATTGCTGCGGACAAGGAAACGCCCGCGCTGCTGAAGGAACTTCAGGTTCGCCTGCAGCAGCATCCCGGTCCGTTGCCGGTCGTGCTTTACTATGAACGCGAAGGGCGCACGCTTGTCCTGAACGAGCGGTACCGCATAAAGCCTTCGCGGGAGCTGTTCGCAGCAATTGAGGAGCGCTTTGGCAAAGATACGGTAAAGGTGAAATAATTCGGCTGTCCCCCGCATACATTGTTCTTACATCCTCGCACCGGGACGAGGACAGAAGACAGGGGGATTCGCCCATGGATGATCAGAAGAAGATGATTGCCTTGCTGGAGCGCAGAGGCGTACGCGTCGAGCAGATCGCTGATATCGTCTTCCGCCTTCAATATCCATATCATCCCCAACTAACGCTGCAGGATTGTGTGGAAAGCGTCAAGGCTGTGCTGACCAAGCGGGATGTGCAGTACGCGATCTATACGGGCGTGGCGTTGGACGAGTTGGCTGAACAGAAGCTGCTGCCCGAGCCGCTCCAGTCCATTATGGAAAAAGACGAGTCGCTGTATGGCGTGGACGAGGTCATGGCGCTTGGCATCACGCATGCTTACGGGATGATTGGACTAACCAGCTTTGGCTATCTGGACAAAAAAAAGATCGGCATTATCCGCAGTCTGAATGACGAAACCGCACGGATTCATGTGTTTCTGGACGATTTGGTGGCCGGTGTTGCGGCAGCCGCCTCGGCGCGCATTGCCCACAGGCAGCAGGGGTAACGGCAATCTCAGGGCTTTTCTTGCTTGAAAAAGCGCACTTATGATATCATTAATCCATTGCAAAGCCTTGACCTTAGGGAGGGTTTATAACCCATGTGGACGGTAATTTACATCGCCCCTACCGCCAAGATCGCCGAATCGATCAAACAAAAGCTACAGGACGAAGGGTTTCTGGTTCAGTTACGGCCTATTAATCTATCGAAACAGCAATTTGAAGTGTTGGTCCCGGAGGCTGAGGTGGAAGAAGTGCAGGATGTTCTGAACGAATTGTTTAACAAAGGATAGTTCCGAATAGTCCGGCTGCTTGAGCCGGCAGGAAGGTCCGCCTTGTGGGGTGTGAAATCATGCTAAAAGATTTTTTTCATAAAAAACGCAAATATGCAGTGATCCCATCGGAACAGACGAAACGGGATATTCCCGAAGGACTGATGAGCAAGTGTCCGAAGTGCGGCGCCATTCAGACGAGCAAGGAGCTCGATAAAAATCTGAAAGTGTGCCCGTCATGTGGGTATCATATGAAACTGAATGCGAGAGAGCGGATCCAGATGATCATGGATGAAGGACGGTTGTTCGAATACGATGCCGATATGATCTCCGAAGATCCGCTCGAATTTCCGGGCTATGCGGACAAGCTGGTGCAGCAAGCAGAGAAGTCCGGCTTGAGAGATGCAGTGGTTACGGGAGAAGGAACGATCGGCGGCTTTCCGGTCGTTTGTGCTGTCATGAGCTTTGATTTCTTCAGCGGCAGCATGGGCTCGGTCGTTGGCGAGAAGATTACACGCGCCGTGGAACGCGCCACGCAGAAGGGCTACCCGCTCATTGTGTTCTCGACTTCCGGCGGCGCCCGCATGCAGGAGAGCATCCTGAGCCTGATGCAGATGGCGAAGACGAGCTCGGCGCTGGCCAGATTCAGCGACAAGGGCGGCTTGTTTATTTCGGTCTTCACCGATCCGACGCTCGGCGGCGTTACCGCCAGCTTCGCGATGCTGGGGGATATCATCTTGGCTGAGCCGGGTACGATTGTCGGCTTTGCGGGCCGCATTGTCATAGAGCAGACGATCCGCCAGAAGCTGCCGGACAACTTCCAGACGGCCGAGTTCAATTTGCAGCACGGCCAGCTGGATAAAGTGGTGAACCGGAAGGAGATGCGCAGCACCCTGATCAAACTGCTTGATCTGCATACGGTGAAGGAGGGAGTTTCGCGTGGCTAACGAATTGCCGTTTGAGCAGCCGCTGGAGGAGTTGCGGAGCAAGATTGAAGAACTGCGGAGGTTTGGCTCAGAGAAGCAAATTGATTTCTCAGAGGAAATCGCCCGCTTGGAAGAACGTTATGCCCAGCTGCAAAAAGAAATATTCGTGCAGCTAGTGCCTGCGCAAAAAATGCAAATTGCCCGCCATCCGCAACGTCCAACCTCGCTTGATTACATACAAGCGATTTTTGACGATTTTATTGAGCTGCATGGAGACCGGGCCTTCGCGGACGATTTGGCGATCGTCGGCGGAATTGCCAAGCTCAATGGCGTGCCGGTCACGGTTGTGGGCCATCAGAAAGGGAAGGATACGAAGGACAACATTGCCCGCAACTTCGGCATGCCTCATCCTGAAGGCTTCCGCAAAGGCTTGCGTTTGATGAAGCAGGCGGACAAGTTCGGACGTCCCATCATCACGTTCATCGATACGCCTGGCGCCTATCCCGGCGGCGCTGCGGAAGAACGCGGCCAAGGGGAGGCCATCGCCAGAAACTTGCTGGAGATGTCCACCTTCGGCGTCCCGATTATTTGTGTCGTCATCGGAGAGGGAGGAAGCGGCGGCGCTCTCGCGCTGGGAGTCGGCAATCGGGTGCTCATGCTGGAAAACGCGATTTATTCGGTTATTTCGCCGAATGGCGCCGCATCCATTCTGTGGAAGGACGCCTCCAAAGCGGACAAGGCTGCGGAAGCGATGAAGATAACCGCTCAGGATTTGCAAGAGATGAACATCATCGACGATATTATCCCCGAACCGAGCGGCGGTGCGCACCGTGATCCTGCCCAGCAGGCTGAGGCAGTCAAGATCTCGTTAACCCGGCACCTGGAGGAGCTGCGCCATTGGGACAGTGACCGGCTTCGGCAGGATCGGTTCGACAAGTACAGGCAAATCGGCACATTCACGTACTTGCAGGGCTAACAGCAACGAAACCGAATTCAACCAGACAAAGAACATTTCTAGGAGGAAAAAGAAACCATGCGAAAGACCAAGATTGTTTGTACGATTGGACCTTCCAGCGAAGCGCTGGACATGACGAAAAAGCTGATCGAAGCCGGAATGAACGTGGCGAGATTGAACTTCTCCCACGGTGATTTCGAAGAGCATGGCAACCGGATCAAGAACATCCGGATAGCGTGCAAGGAGTTGAACAAGACCGTTGCGATCCTGCTTGATACGAAAGGGCCGGAAATTCGGACCGGCAAGCTGAAGGAAGAGCCGATTGATCTTGTACAGGGCGAGCAGCTGATCCTCACTACAGAGGAAATTTTGGGCGATGCGAGCCGTCTCTCTGTTACATATGAAAACCTGCCGAAGGATGTCGAGGTAGGTTCTACGATTTTGATTGACGACGGCCTGATTGGCTTGACCGTTGAAAAGGTAGAAGGAACGGAAATTTACTGCCGGATTGTCAATGGCGGTCAAATCAAGAGCAAGAAGGGCGTCAATGTGCCGGGAGTACGCATTTCCCTGCCGGGCATCACGGAAAAAGACGCGAACGACATCATTTTTGGCATCGAGCAGGGCATTGACTTTATCGCGGCTTCCTTCGTTCGGAAGGCCAGCGATGTGCTGGAAATCCGCGAGCTGCTCGAAAAGCACAATGCCTCCCATATCCAAATTATCTCCAAGATCGAAAACCAGGAGGGCGTGGACAACCTCGATGAAATTCTTGAGGTATCCGACGGTCTTATGGTAGCGCGCGGCGATTTGGGCGTTGAAATTCCGGCAGAGCAAGTGCCGCTCGTCCAAAAGCAAATGATCAAGAAGTGCAATCTCGTCGGAAAACCGGTTATTACGGCGACGCAGATGCTGGATTCGATGCAGCGCAACCCGCGTCCGACACGCGCTGAAGCCAGTGACGTGGCTAATGCCATCTTCGACGGAACGGATGCGATCATGCTGTCCGGCGAAACGGCGGCAGGAAAATATCCAGTGGAATCGGTTGAAACGATGTCCCGCATTGCAGAGAGTGCCGAGTCTGCGCTGGAGTACCGTGAAATTTTCGTCAAGCAAAGCCTGGCACAGCAGACGACCGTAACGGAAGCGATCAGTCAAGCGGTGGCGAATTCCGCTTTGGATTTGAACGCGCAAGCGATTATCACATCGACAGAGAGAGGCTTTACTGCGCGCATGGTTTCGAAATATCGGCCGAAAGCGCCGGTTGTCGCGGTTACTCCAAACGCTGATGTCATGCGCCGTTTGTGCCTCGCTTGGGGGGTAATTCCGGTGTTGGGACGTGTCGCGCAAACAACGGACGAGATGTTCCAGCTAGCGCTTGACAGCGCGATGGAAGCGAAGGCGATTAAGCTGGGCGATCTGGTCGTCATTACGGCAGGTGTGCCCGTCGGCCGCTCTGGCACGACAAATCTGATCAAGATTCACCATGTCGGGGAGATGATCGCCAAAGGCCAAGGCATTGGCAATCAAAATGCGACGGGACATGTCGTTGTAGCCAAAACAGCACAGGAAGCGCTGGAGAAGGTAACAGAAAACAGCATTCTGGTGACGGTGTCTACAGACAAGGAATTTGTCCCGGCCATGAAGAAGGCAGCGGGCATTATTACCGAGACGGGCGGCATTACGTCCCATGCAGCAGTTGTGGGATTGGAGCTTGGCAAATCGACCATTATCGGTGTGGCCAATGCGACCTCTCTTTTCACCGACGGCATGGAAATTTCGATGTATGGCGAAGTGGGCGTTATCAGCTCCGGACGTGCTAACGTACTGTAAACGACCGGTGGACCGGGAGCTGCTGCATGCTGGTGTACAAGCAAGCGGCCGGCGGCGTGGCGCAACAAGGCAAGAACAAGAGCGAGCAAGCGGATGATTCCGCAGCCGCTCTTTTTTTACAATCAGGCCCCCGCGAAAGTAATCGGAATACGCTTCGAAGTTGCGTTTCACATTCGTGAGTTAATGGGGGTCCCGCGAAAGTCCAGGAATACGCTTCGAAGTTGCGTTTCACATTCGTGAGTTAATGGGGGTCCCGCGAAAGTCCCAGAAACACGCATCGAAGCTTCGTTTCACATTCACGGGTTAAGAATGGGGTTCCCCCGCCGAGGCGGTATTCAGGTTGTCGTGGTTGCAATTATTCGCGATTTGAACGAAAAATCGTATATAGTTTCCAGAATAGTAGGCGCTAATAACGTTTTTGAACGAAAAATCGTATAAAACCACGAGCTGCCGGAGGTAACACCCATTTTTTGAACGATAAATCGTACAAAAGTTGAAAAAAACCATCATGTGAGAACGAGTTTGAACGAAAAATCGTACAACTGGGCAAGTCAATGAGAGGTCCCAATGAATTGCCAGCCCGAAGAGGAACGTGAAGGACTCCAAACATGCATCGAAGCATCGCTTCACATCGTGGGTTAAGAATGGGGTTCCGCGAAAGTAACAGGAACACGCTTCGAAGTTGCGTTTTACATTCGCGGGAAAACTAAAAGGAGGAGGCAGCCATGAAGGGTTATGCGGTTGAGAGCAGGTGGTTTGAGCATACGATCCGCGTACGCTACCAGGAAACGGATCAGATGCGGGTCGTGTATCATACCC
The DNA here is from genome assembly GCF_018403685.1 of Xylanibacillus composti. Lineage (NCBI taxonomy): Bacteria > Bacillati > Bacillota > Bacilli > Caryophanales > Paenibacillaceae > Xylanibacillus > Xylanibacillus composti. The sequence goes on along the minus strand of NZ_BOVK01000036.1, from coordinate 43,403 downwards.
ATTATGCGAATTGGTTTGAATGGGGTAGAGCAGAGATGATACGGGAAGCCGGCATGCCGTATCGGGAGATGGAAGACCGTGGGCTCATGTTGCCGGTCACAGCGCTGGACGTGGCGTATCGGTTACCGGCTCGCTATGATGACGAGGTGTGTATTCGGACGAGGCTTACCGCATTTTCTCCGATACGTCTGGCGTTCGGCTACGAAATTGTGAGAGAAAAGGAGTTGCTGGCAAGCGGCAGTACCGAGCATATCTGGTTGAACACAGAGTGGAAGCCCGTGCGCTTGGACCGCGCAGCACCTGATATGTATGCGCTGCTGCTGCAAATCGTTTTCGGCGAAAGCGAAGGCAAGGAAGGGGGTTAGACGATGTTCAAGTTGTTGCTGCTATTGCTGATCGTCGTTCCTGCAATTGAAATTTGGCTGATGATTTTGATTGGCGGACAGATCGGAAGCTGGAACACGCTGCTGCTTATTCTGCTTACAGCAGTAGCAGGCGCTTATTTGACCAAACGAGAAGCGAGCCTCGTCTGGTCACAGGCTCGCTTCGAGATGGAGAACCATCGGGTGCCAGGGAGGCACCTGTTGGATGGCATTTGCATTCTGATTGGGGGCGTGCTGCTGCTCGCGCCTGGTTTTTTGACAGATGCCGTGGGGTTTCTTTTGATTTTTCCCCCGACCCGGCTTTGGTTTCGTGTGCTGCTCATGCGCGTACTGCAGAAAGCGCTGTCCAAAGGCACCATTCGCTTCATTCACCGCCGGTAAAGATCGGGATGTGAGACTGTGGGCTCACTTCCCCGTATGTATGGTTGAGCCGTGTTGAATGTAGCGCCATACATCCCTGAATACGCCGGCTTTCTGGATAGTCAGCATCAGGACTAGTGTAACCGGGCCGATGATCAGGCCGAGCACACCGAACAAGCCCAAGCCGACAAACATGGCAATCAGCGTAGCCAGCGAGTTCATGCCGATGCTGGTTGCCAGCACTTTCGGTTCGATGATGGATCGGGTGACGAGCACAACTCCATACAGAATGGAGAGCCCTATGCCAAGCGGAATATTGCCGCTTATGAACGTATAGATGATCCAGGGGATCATGGCGGCGCCAGTACCCAGGTAGGGAAGAAGGTCAACAAGCCCGATCAGCAGGGCAATCGTGACAGCATAATCGACTCGCATAATCATGAGTCCGATCATGATGAACAATGCGGTAATCGAGATCATGATCAATTGCGCCCGCAAATACCCGAACAACGCCCTGCCAAGTCCAAACCACACGGTGCCGAAAGGCTGGCTGATGCGGCTCGGGAACACACGCTTCAACCAAGCTTTGATCTTGTACCAATCCTTCGCAATAAAGAAGGCAGCCAGCAGCGCGACAATAATTACAAAAGCCATGCTGGGCAGTGATGCAGCCAGATTGACGATGCCGGTCACAAAGCCGGTCAGCAGTTTTGTCGTTGTTTCGGTTACGCGATCACCGAGTGTTGTCAAATTAGAGTCGATGGTCGTGTGGTAGCGTTCATTTTGCGCATAGAAGCGGCTGAATTGAGCCAGCGTGTTTTGCCACTGTTCGGATTGGATGAGGGCAATGACGTTGTTGACCCATCCCTCGATATTGGCCTCGACATAGGCGACCAGCTTGCCAATTTGGACTACGATGCGGCTGACTATAAGCGTCAGCAACGCCATCACAATGCCGACGAACAGGATAAGCGAGACCGTAACGGCCAGCCACCTGGGAAAACGGGCTTTGCCCTCCAATACATTGGTCAGCGGGATGAGCGCAAACGCGATCAGCCACCCGATCAGGAAGGGGTATACTAACGGCGTTACATAGATGATGGCCAAGACAATGGCCGCTGCAACGATGAGCACCCATATGGCCCGCAAGGTCTGGGCTATGCGTATCGAATCCAAGCGTTCACCTCCCCGTATATGTTTGGTTTGATTTATTTTACCACAGCTACTGCGCAATGACACGCGAGCGGAGAACATCCCGGACAAGTCTTTTAACCCACAATTTACAATTCCTTAACATGGGGTTAACAATGTCGAATCATAATGAAATAAGGAAAAGGATGGGGGGAAAACCGTGGATAGAGCTTCCGAACGGAACAAAAATCAGCCAATTTACTTGAATCGAGATTTGAGCTGGATCGAATTCAATCGACGTGTCATGGAAGAAGCTCAGGACCATACTACGCCTCTGCTGGAGCGGGTGAAATTTCTGTCCATTGTGTCCAGCAATTTGGATGAATTTATGAGTGTTCGCGTAGCGGGAGTTCAGGACCAGGTGAAGGCAAAGTATACGAAGGAGGACTTTACCGGCTATACTCCGCAGGTGCTGCTGAACAAAATTATGAAACGCTCCTCGCAGATGGTTCAAGCGCAGTACAAGACATACCGGGAGCTGATTCGGCTGCTGGCGAAGGAGCAGGTCATACTTACAGATTATGAAAGCTTGAATCAATCGCAGCAGCGGTCGTTGGATGAGTATTTTCATGATATTGTATTCCCTGTGCTGACGCCGATGGCGGTGGATCAGAGCCGCCCCTTCCCGCTTGTGCACTCGCTGGGCATTTATTTGGCAGTGGTGCTGCGCCGCGATGAAGATTCGACGGAAGAAGAAGAGCCTTATTTCGCCATTGTTCAAGTCCCTTCCATTTTAAATCGATGCATAGAAGTTCCGGTGCGGCAAAACAGCAAGAAGCGGGAATATATTCTGCTGGAGCACTTGATCAAGCAGCATATCCACACGTTATTCAGCGGATATACGCCTATAGCTGTGCATGACTTCCGAATTACAAGGAATGCAGATCTGACCCTGAACGAAGAAGGGGCGGAGGACTTGCTGGAGGAAATTGAGAAGGAGCTTCGCCGCCGCCGCTGGGGAGTGCCGGTACGCTTGGAAGTAGAAAGAGGCATGCATCCTTATTCGCTGGACATGCTGAAGGATGAATTTGAGATTGAAGATCATGTGCTTGAGATTGATGGACCATTGGACTTGACCTTTCTGATGAAGTTCAGCGCGCAGGTGCCCGGTCTGGAACATTTGCGTTACCCGAAGGTGGCGCCTGTTTATCCGAGGGAATTCGATGATTCCGATGATTTGTTTGCCGTGCTGCGGCAGCAGGACGTGTTGATTCACCATCCTTACGAGTCCTTTGACGCGGTGAACGATTTCCTGGAACAAGCGGCAGAGGACCCGAAAGTGCTGGCGATCAAGATGACGCTGTACAGGGTAAGCGGCAACAGTCCGATCATCCGGTCGCTCGCCAAGGCAGCTGAGGCAGGCAAGCAGGTAACCGTAGTGGTGGAGCTGAAGGCCAGGTTTGACGAGGAGCGGAATATTGCTTGGGCGCGCCAGCTGGAGAAGACAGGATGTCATGTCGTATATGGACTGGTTGGGTTGAAGACGCATGCCAAAATTTTGCTCATTGTCCGACAGGAAATGAACTATTTGCGCAGATATGTGCACGTGAGCACGGGCAACTACAATGACAGTACGGCACGTCTTTATACGGATACAGGGTTGTTCACGACTCACCCGATAATTGGTGAGGATGCGTCAGCTCTGTTCAATGAAATCACAGGGTATTCATCGCCGCATGAGTGGCAGGCGTTCGCTGTGGCGCCTGACGGTTTGCAGGACAGGCTTTTTGAGCTGATTGACCGGGAAGCCAAAAATGCGCGCAAGGGCAAGCCGGCCAAAATTATAGCGAAGATGAACTCCTTGAGCAACCAGGCCATGGTGGATCAGCTGTACAAAGCGTCGCAGGCAGGGGTGCAAATCGATCTGATCATACGAGGGGTGTGCTGTTTATGTCCGGGTGTGAAGGGATTAAGCGAGAACATCCGCGTGTACAGCATCGTGGACCGTTATCTGGAGCACTCCCGCATTATATTCTTTGAGAATGATGGGAATCCGGAACTGTACTTATCCAGCGCAGACTGGATGACACGCAATTTGACGCGAAGAATTGAATTGATGTGTCCAGTGTTTGACTATCGGCTCAAGCAATCGCTGATCAACTTGCTGGAGCTGTCCCTGCGCGACAATGTCAAGGCGCGGAAGCTGCTGCCCTCCGGCCAGTACGCCCGGGTGGAGAACAACCAGCCTCCGCTGCGCAGTCAATTCGCTGCGGAAGATATCGACAGCTGGAAGTAGGCATGTCAAGAAGGAAGCGGCGGGTCGGAGGAGTCAGCCTTCCCGCCAGAGCGGGGCAACCTTCCAGCTTTTCTTGAAGTCTGAGGCGACGGCCTCGACTTCGCGGGCTTCGATGGAAGCGTTCCAGCGCGTTTTGACATTAAGCGCCAACTGCTTGTTCTGCAGCTTGCACGACATCGATTCGATTGGCTGTGTTTCGCTTCGGTCCAAAGCGACAGCCAGTTGCAGAACGGTCCCCAACTTCTCGCATACCCCGAGGTCTTCTTCGCTGAGGATATCGCGATAAGGAGCTGCTGCTTTCTTGCAGCGGCTCTTTGATTTGTATGAGGCGATCAAAGCGACCATAAGCGTTTCCCGATGGGACAGCCCATAGATTGCGGAATGCGCGATCAGGTAAAACGTATGCTTCTGGTAATCGTATAGATCGACGGAAATCCCGATGCGGTACAGCAGGGAAGCAGCATGAAGAAGCGTCGCTTCGCGCTCTCCGTAGCCATGTATCGGCCGCAGTTCGCTGTACAGCTCCTGGGCCAGCTTGTTCACTTGATTGACGTGATCAAGGGAAACCGCCGGGTGCAGGCTGATCAGATTGCGCACGCTGTGTTCCAATACGTTGGACAGCGCATTCGCTCCCGGGAAGACGGATTCGTAAAATACGCCGTTTCTCAGTCCGGCGCCGCAAACCACATAATGACTGGCATGGATTTGCTCAAAAATAGTATGCAAAATGGTCAATCCCGGCACAATAAGATCAACCCTGTCCTTGGACAGGCCTTCCACTTTTTTGCGCTGCTCATAGGAAAGCGAGGACAGTTGAGTAAGCATCGCAGCAACAGTTGGCGCGTCCATCTCATACTGATGTGTTTTGGCAAGGGAATATTTGCGCTGTTTTTGGTCGATTTTACATATATTGCGGATCGTCCCGCCAAGCCCGATGAGCGGAAGGCCGGGATGGACAGCCGCCCAGGCATGCTGCTGCAACTCTTCGGAAATAAACTGCCTCAGCTTGCTCAGGCCATCCGGGCTAAGCTCGCCGTTTTCCGTGAAGCGCTTGCTCATATTCACTGCGCCGAAAGGAAAGGAGTGGCTTTCCAGCACCGTCCGGTTCCGGAAAAGAGTAAGCTCCGTGCTGCCCCCGCCAATATCGAGCAGAAACCCTTCCTGCATATCCAGTGTCTGCATGGCGCCGAGAAAGCCGAGTCTCGCCTCATCCTCGCCTGACAGCACTTCAATGTGCAGGCCGCTTGCTTCTTCCAGGTAGGCGCGGATTTCCCCGCTGTTCGCGGCATTGCGAATCGCTGCAGTTGCTGTGGCGCGAATGCGCTCAGCGCCGTTCACACTGCAGAGCAGCTTGAAATGCTGCAGGGTGTCGACGAGGCTGTTCAGCGCTTGAATGGGGATGCTGCCGTCAGCCAGCACCTTCCCGCTCAGGCGGACAGAGGCCTTGCTCTCATCGATCACGCGGATGCGCCGCTCCAACACGGATGGCGTGTATTCATATATGACCAGCCGAACAGAGTTCGAGCCTATGTCGATGATGCCGATGCGTTTGGTTTCGCTCAATTCAAGTCTCTCCTTTTTGACCTGGGGAAGGGGTGTCCCGCTCACCTGGCACGAGGTCTTCTGACTATTTTAGCATGTGTCAACCAATGAGCAAAAGCATGTCGAAAGCAGGAACGCGAAAAAAACTTTATTGTAGTGATAATAAAGTTTAATGTGTGCTTTTGTTCCTTTCTCCATCGAAATACCTTATTATAAATTTAAGGCTGTTTATAGGAAAAATTTATCCATAGTCTATTAGTTTTATCACAGACAGCGCATTCGTTTAACAAAGGAGAGAAAACGATGACTGCTACCAAGGGTCTTGAGGGCATCGTAGCGACAACTTCGTCCATCAGCTCGATCATAGACGGAGTGCTGACGTATCGCGGAATCAACATCGATGACCTCGCGGAAAAAGCCTCTTACGAGGAAGTCGTGTATCTGTTGTGGTTTGGCAAGCTGCCCAACCGTGCTGAATTGAATGATCTGATTGCGAAGCTAAGCCAAAACGCGGCTTTGCCGGAGCAGGTGCTGGACTTGATCCGCGCTACGCCGAAGAATGTCAATACGATGGCTGCGCTGAGAACGTTCGTCTCTGCATTGGCTTTGTACGATGAAGAGGCCAATGATATGGACGTGGATGCGAACGTACGCAAGGCGATTCGCCTGCAAGCACAGCTGCCTGCGATCGTAGCAGCCTTCTCCCGCATTCGTGAAGGCAAGGAGCCGATCGCGCCGAAGGAAGGCGCAGGCATCGCGGAAAACTTCCTTTATATGCTGACCGGTCAAGAGCCGGAAGCGATTGCTGTAGAAGCTTTCAACAAAGCATTGGTACTTCATGCCGATCATGAATTGAATGCCTCTACCTTCGCATCCCGCGTTACGGTTGCGACGCTCTCGGATATCTACTCCGGTGTTGTCTCGGCAATCGGCGCTTTGAAGGGCCCCTTGCATGGCGGCGCCAATGAAGCCGTAATGGCCATGCTGGAAGAAGTCGGAAGCATCGACAATGTCGAGCCATACATTCAGGACAAGCTGAACAATAAAGTGAAGATTATGGGCTTCGGCCACCGGGTGTACAAAAATGGCGACCCGCGTGCCAAGCATTTGCAGAAGATGTCGGAGCAGCTGGGCAAGCTGACGGGCAACACCAATTGGTACGAAATGTCCGTGAAGATTGAAGAGCTCGTTACCGGCATGAAGGGGTTGAAGCCGAACGTGGATTTCTATTCCGCGTCCGTCTATACATCGCTTCAAATTCCGCGCGACTTGTTCACACCGATATTTGCCGTAAGCCGCGTATCGGGCTGGACTGCGCACATTTTGGAGCAGTATGAGAACAACCGCCTGATCCGCCCGCGTGCGGAGTATACCGGGCCATCGCATCAAGCTTTCGTTCCAATCGAACAGCGCTAAGCTGAATTTGCCGCATGGTCGCATTTGGGACACATAGATCAAGTATACGGAACAAACGGGCGTAACCGGTCCTTGCGGCCGGCAGCACCCGTTCGTCTTCATGCGCATGAAGCTCATGTGTCATGACATTGGATAGAGATGCTGCAAGCAATTAAAGGAGGAAACAATACTATGCCGCAATTCAAGAAGTTTGAACAACCGACACAAGGTCAACCCATTACCCTGCAGGGCGGAAAACTGAATGTACCGAACGAACCAATCGTGCCTTTCATCGAAGGAGACGGAACTGGACCGGACATCTGGGCAGCTGCGCAGCGCGTATTGGATGCCGCAGTAGAGAAAGCCTACAAAGGCGAGAAGAAAATCGCTTGGTACGAAGTCTATGCAGGAGAGAAGTCCAATAACAAATACGGCGAATGGCTGCCTGAGGATACGCTGACTGCGATTCGCGAATATCTCGTTGCGATCAAAGGACCATTGACAACGCCAATCGGCGGCGGAATCCGTTCTTTGAACGTTGCGCTTCGCCAAGAGCTGGATCTGTATGCATGCGTACGTCCGGTTCGCTATTTCACTGGCGTGCCTTCTCCGGTCAAGCGTCCGGATCTGGTAGATATGGTCATCTTCCGTGAGAACACAGAGGATATCTATGCAGGCATCGAATATCAATCCGGAAGCGATGAAGTGAAGAAGGTCATCCAGTTCCTCCAGCAGGAAATGGGAGTGAACAAGATCCGCTTCCCGGAAACGTCCGGTATCGGCATCAAGCCTGTGTCGTCTGAAGGCTCCAAGCGCCTCATTCGCGCAGCGATCGAATATGCAATTCAGCATAACCGCAAATCTGTTACCCTTGTACATAAGGGGAACATCATGAAATTTACCGAAGGTGCCTTCAAGAACTGGGGCTATGAGCTGGCTGAGCAAGAGTTCGGCGACAAGACATTCACATGGGGACAATATGACCGCATCAAGGAAGCGGAAGGCGTAGAAGCAGCGAACAAAGCGCAGAAGGAAGCGGAAGAAGCGGGCAAAATTATTATCAAGGATGCTATTGCGGACATCGCTCTGCAGCAAGTCCTGACTCGCCCTCGCGACTTCGACGTGATCGCTACCCTGAACCTGAACGGCGATTACTTGTCCGATGCATTGGCAGCGCAAGTCGGCGGCATCGGCATCGCGCCGGGAGCCAACATCAACTATGCAACAGGGCATGCAATCTTCGAAGCAACGCATGGTACTGCACCGAAATACGCAGGCCTGGACGTTGTAAATCCGGGATCGGTTATCTTGTCCGGCGTTCTGATGCTGGAGCACCTGGGCTGGCAGGAAGCGGCTGACCTCATTTACCAAGGCATGGAGCGTTCCATCGCGAACAAGACCGTCACTTATGACTTTGCCCGCTTGATGGACGAAGCAACTGAAGTAAAATGCTCGGAATTCGGCAACGAAATTATTAAGAACATGAACTAAGATCGAACATGAATGCAGAAGGAAGGGCAAGCTCGGCTTCCCTTCCTTCCGTCGTCCTGAACCACGGAAAGGAGGAGCGATTCACCGATGGCAATTACGCGCAGGAAAATTACGGTTGTCGGCGCAGGCTTTACCGGTGCGACTACGGCGCTTATGCTGGCTCAGAAGGAGCTTGGCGATGTAGTGCTGGTTGATATTCCGCAACTGGAAAATCCGACTAAAGGCAAAGCGTTGGATATGTTGGAAGCGAGTCCTGTGCAGGGATTTGACAGCAGCATTGTCGGCACTTCCAGCTATGAGGAGACCGAAGGCTCTGATCTTGTGATCATTACGGCAGGCATAGCCCGCAAGCCGGGCATGAGCCGGGACGATCTGGTGAACACCAATGCCGGCATCATGCGATCGGTTTGCGAGAATATCAAGGTGAAGTGTCCGAATGCCTATGTCCTGATTCTTAGCAATCCGGTGGATGCCATGACCTACGCGGCTTATGAGTCGCTCGGCTTTCCGAAGAACCGGGTCATCGGCCAGTCCGGTGTTCTGGATACGGCTCGTTACTGCACATTCATCGCGCAAGAGCTGAATGTCTCCGTTGAAGATGTTCGCGGCTTCGTGCTAGGCGGCCACGGTGATGATATGGTTCCGCTTGTCCGGTATTCCAGTGTAGGCGGTATTCCCATCGACAAGCTGATTCCACAAGATCGGATTGAAGCCATCGTGCAGCGGACGCGCACAGGCGGGGGCGAGATTGTCAACCTGCTTGGCAATGGCAGTGCATACTATGCGCCGGCTGCTTCGCTTGTACAAATGGCAGAGGCGATTCTAAAGGACAAGAAGCGCGTGCTTCCGGCGATTGCTCTGCTTGAAGGCGAATATGGCTATGATGAGCTGTTCATGGGCGTGCCTGTTTTGCTTGGCGGCGACGGTATTGAAAAAGTGTTCGAGTTGGAATTGACAGCAGAGGAGAAGGCCGCGCTCGACAAGTCGGCACAATCGGTTACGAATGTGATCAATATTGTAAAAGGCGGCTAATGGGAACACCCCGACCCCGGATCAGCAGGGACCGCATCCTTGCATCCGGGGTGATTTACATGAGAGGAGGCATACGATGTATCAGGCCAGTTATTTTATTCACGTGCTATCGGCCATTGTCACCCTGTTTTATCTGCTTCTGCCCTTTCTGATTACTTCCGGCCTTCGGGCGGAGGGCAACCGGAACAAGACGTTCGGGTTTCTGGTTACGGGCAATCGCATTGGGCAATATGTTTTGATTCTTGTATTTCTTTCCGGCGGATACATGTCAAGCAAGGCGGGCGTTTCCATCGCCTGGACCATTGTGGCTACCGTCTTGATTCTTGCCATGTTCGCCATGACCGGAATTATGTCGAAACCGCTGAAGTCCATTCGCAGCGGCTTGCTGGATGCGCAAGCATTGGGACAAGCGGCAGGAAAGGCACGCAAGCTCGGCTGGATTAACGCTCTGGTTCTGGTGGTGCTTGTGGTGCTGATGCTGAACCCGACACTTTTCTAGGTAACAAAAAGAAAATAGCAACAGTATCCCGCGATTATAAAGGTAACGTTTTTTTTGTGTATTGATCTGATCGCCGCTTGCGATGAGTCAAAGCCACAAAGTCATACGTACTGTCGCGGGTTCTTTATTATGCATAGACAAAGATTATGGGGGAGTGATGTAATGGAGCATTATGCGTTCCCGGCCCTACTGTATCGCATGAAGGACATTCACCGTTGGTCGCTTATGCGCAACACCCAGCAGGAGTCTGTTGCCTTGCACTCCTATTATGTTGCAGTGTGGACGCATCTGCTGTGCACGATCGGCAACGTCGTATATGGCAAATCACTGCCAGTGGAACAGATTGCGTCCAGGGCTCTGTTCCATGATGCAACGGAGGTGTTTGTCGGTGACGTAGCCCAGCCGGTCAAACACAGCAATCCGGGCATACTTCAGCACTTCCGGGATATTGAGCGCGCGGCAGCCGAACGGATGGCGGATATGCTTCCTGATGGTCTGCAAGAAGTGTACCGTCCTCTGATTAGTCCGGATAAAGGGAGCTACGACCACTATGTCAAAGCGGCTGATTTGTTGGATGCTTACCTGAAATGTGTTTCGGAGCTCTCGGCAGGGAATCAGGAATTCAAGGTGGCTAAACAGCAAATCGAAGATCAGTTGAAGCGATTGGAGCTCGAGGAGGTGGACTACTTCCTCCAGCAGATGGCGCCTGCCTTCGAGAAGACGATCGATGAACTGTCGATCTAAGCGCAGGTTGGAAGGAGAAGCACCTTATCAAGCAGTGTGGAGTGTGCTAATATGGAAAGAGAATCTTTTAGCATATGGACCCTAAATATTGTTCGGGAGGAGCAGCGATAGACCATGAAACAATTCGAAGAAAGCATGTATCAGCTAATCGTGGAAACCTCGACCGTACTGCCTGCGGACGTGCGCGATGCCATTCGCAAAGCCCGGGAGCAGGAAGATCAAGGCACACGCGCCGCATTGGCGCTTTCGACTATAGCGGGAAATATTGATTCGGCAGAGACGAATGTTTCTCCGATTTGTCAGGATACAGGCATGCCGACGTTCGTCATTCATACGCCTGTCGGCGTCAATCAGCTGGAGATCAAAAAGCACATCAAGCATGCGATTCAGCGCGCAACCGCAGACGGCAAGCTGCGCCCGAACTCTGTAGATTCCTTGACAGGGGCCAATTCGGGCGACAACCTCGGTGCGGGAACGCCGGTCTTTCACTTCGAGCAGTGGGAAGAGGATCAGATTGAAGTGAAGCTGATCTTGAAGGGCGGCGGCTGCGAGAATAAGAATATTCAGTACAGTCTGCCGATGGAATTGGAAGGCTTGGGCAAGGCCGGAAGAGACCTGGACGGCATACGCAAATGCATCATGCACGCTGTGTATCAAGCGCAGGGACAGGGCTGCAGCGCCGGCTTTATCGGTGTAGGCATTGGCGGCGACCGTACGAGCGGCTATGAGTTGGCGAAGCAGCAGCTGTTCCGCGAAGTGGACGATGTGAATCCGAACGAGGATTTGCGCAAGCTGGAGGAGTATGTGATGGAGCATGCCAACCAGCTGGGTATCGGGACGATGGGCTTTGGCGGACAGGCGACACTGCTTGGCTGCAAAGTTGGCGTCATGAACCGCTTGCCGGCAAGCTTCTTTGTATCCGTTGCTTATAACTGTTGGGCATTTCGCCGTATGGGCGTCTTGGTTGACCCGCAAACCGGCGAAATTTCGAAATGGCAGTACAAACGCGGCAAGGGCAATGCGATGGCGGCTGCAGACGAGGCAGCCAAGGAAGAGAAGCAGCCCGAAAAGCGGCGCGAGGTAGTCCTGCAAGCGCCTATTACCGAGGAGCAGATTCGCGATCTGCGTGTCGGCGACGTCGTCGTCATCAATGGCCTGATGCATACAGGACGCGATGCGCTGCACAAGTATTTGATGGATCACGATGCGCCGGTCGATCTGAACGGTCACGTTATTTATCACTGCGGCCCGGTTATGATGAAGGATGAACATGGCGAATATCACGTCAAGGCGGCAGGACCGACTACGAGTATTCGGGAAGAACCGTATCAGGGCGATATTATGAAGAAGTTCGGCATTCGGGCCGTGATCGGCAAGGGCGGCATGGGCGCCAAGACGTTGAAGGCTCTCCAAGAGCATGGAGGCGTATATCTGAATGCAATCGGCGGTGCTGCTCAATACTACGCGCAAACGATCAAGAAGGTGGAGGGCGTTCACTTCTTGGAATTCGGCATTCCGGAGGCGATGTGGCACCTGCAGGTGGAAGGCTTTGCAGCAATCGTGACGATGGACTCTCACGGCAACAGCCTGCATGCAGACGTAGACAAGGACTCTCTGGAGAAGCTGGCCGAGTTCAAAGAGCCGGTGTTCGCGTAAGACAAACATGTCCGCAGCATGGGAGCGCATTACCGCAGCGGCATTGACCGTCAATGCCCGGTTTGAGTCCAGCATGATGCTTCTAACCCCGGCGGCGCTTGCCGTCGGGTTCTTTTGTACTGCGACCTTGGACGCCTATGTACCGACTGTGCCCTATCTGTTTGCTTTCATTACGTTTGTGATGGCGCTTGGCTGCGGCTTGATCGATTTGAGGCAAGCGCTTCACAGGCCCGGACTGATCGCAGCAGCGCTTGTATTGGCGCACATCGTTCTTCCCATGATTGCTTTCGGCACAGGAGCGCTCCTATTCGGGGCTCATTCCCCTTATACCCACGGCTTGGTGCTGTACACAGCTATCCCGCTGGGGGTGTCCTCCGTAATCTGGATTGGCATGACCGGCGGACAAATCCCGCTTGCGCTTGCTCTGATCGTATTGGACTCTATCTTAAGCCCCTTCATTGTGCCTGCAACGCTGAAGCTGGCGTTCGGGACAGAATTGGCATTGAACGCGCAAGGGGTATTTGTTGATCTGCTGTTGATCGTTGTGCTGCCGACACTGCTCGGCGCCACACTTCGGGACAGAAGAAGATCGGCGGCTGATTCCATCCGGCCTGTCGCCTTGCCTTTGTCCAAGCTGGCATTTCTCGCCGTATTGGCATTGAACGCAGCAGCGATTGCCCCTTATGCGTTGGAATGGAAAGCAGATTTGCCGCTTCTCTTGCCGGGCATTGTGCTGCTAATCGCGATTGGCTATGCTGTTGGGGCATGGACGGTTGGCAGGACGAAGACGATGCAGGCAGCTGAGGAAGAAGCGCCGCGCCTGACGATGGCCTATGCGATAGGCATTCGCAACATATCCTTGGGACTGGTCATTGGATTGGCTTATCTCAGTCCGCAGGCCAGCGTGCCGATTGTGCTCGCGATATTGCTGCAGCAACCGGCTGCGGCCTTGGTCAAGCGAATTACAGACACTCGAAGGCTGAATGAAAGGGCGGCTGAGAGACAAGCAAGGGCGCAAGATGATCCTGCAGATGCTCAATAGGGTACCGCGATAGCGATAGGCGTAAGCTGCGAAGCTTCCCTTTTACTCTCGTGAGTGATATAGAAAAGGAGAGGAGATTCGGTGAGGCGCTTTCGGATCAGACTGACCATGATATTAACGGTGATGATCGGCATTACTGTGCTGGGAGCAGGGATATTTGCCGCCAATGAACTGCGAGCCTCCTATATTCAATCCTTGGAGGACAGCCTCATACGGGAACTGAATTTGATTCTGATGAGCTCGTTCTGGGATGAGGGCATGGCTGCGGGCGACCCTGCTGCATATTTCACCGCATTATCCCGGCAGCTGCGTCAAGAGACCTACTCCCGTGTCACGTTCATCGACCGGGATGGCATCGTTCTGGGCGATTCGGATCACGACCCGGCCCAAATGGACAACCATCTAGCGCGCGAAGAAATTCAGGATGCGCTCAGGCAAGGGGATGCGGGCTCGACGATCCGCTACAGCAATACGGTGAAGGAGAACATGCTGTATACCGCTGTGTCAGTGCATAGAGATGGCGAACTGCAGGGATTTATCCGCATGTCGAAATCTATCCAGGAAGTGCACGCCTACGTAAAGCAGCTCTGGTCTTACTTGCTGCTTGGCCTGCTGCTTTTGTTCCTGGCCGCAACGTTGGTCAGTTATCGAATCGCCCATGGCCTGACCCGTCCGCTTGAGAAAGTGATGCAGGTAGCAGGTCAAATTTCCAATTCCAATTATCTGGCTCGTGTTCCGCTGAAGAGCAGAGATGAATTTGGCCAGCTCGGGCTGGCGATCAACACGATGGCGGACAGCTTGCAAAAGCAGATGAACCACATCAAAGAGAATGAAAGCCGGCTGGAAAGTGTCCTTGAAAATATGAACAGCGGCGTCTTTATGATTGATCGTTCGGGCAGGCTGGTCTTGATTAATCGCTTTGCCGAAGAAATTCTCGGATACGAGGCCAAGGAATTGTTGAACAAGACGTATACGGATACCCATCACCACCATGAGCTGAGCGAGCTTGTCGAGGCTTGCATCGCCGATCGTTCAGCCGTCCGGGAAGAGGTGACGTTCTACTATCCGACGGAGCGCATCCTTGATATTCATCTGGTTCCGCTATGGCATGAGGAGCAGGAATGGGGCGGACTCGTAGTCGTTATGCACGACATTACCGCGATTCGCCGTCTGGAGAAAATGCGCAGCGAGTTCGTCGCGAATGTATCGCATGAGCTGAAAACGCCGATTGCGGCAGTGAAGGGATTTGCCGAGACACTGCTGGCTGGCGCGGTGCAGGACCCGAAAACAGCGGAATCCTTCCTGCAAATTATATATGATGAAAGCGAGCGGCTGGATCGCTTGATTGTGGACATTCTGGAATTATCGAAGATTGAGTCGAAGCGAATTCCGCTGCAATTTTCTCCGCTTCATCTGAAGAGCTTTACGGAGCGGATCTTCCATGTGATGAAAGCACAGGCGAACAAGAAGCAGATCGAGCTGGAGATGGACGTCTCAGATGATATTTATCTGGAGGCGGATGAGGATCGGCTGCGGCAAATTTTCATCAACCTTTTGTCGAACGGCATCAACTACACGGGTGCGGGCGGACGAGTGAAGGTGAGCGCTGTCTGCAAGGCCGAACCGGACACGCAGCAAGAGTATGTTCACTTGTCCATAGCCGATACAGGGATTGGCATTCCGAAGAAGGATCTGCCCCGCATCTTCGAGCGGTTTTACCGTGTAGACAAGGCACGATCGCGCAGTTCCGGCGGAACCGGACTCGGACTGTCGATTGTCAAGCATCTCGTTGAGCTGCATAAGGGGCGCATTCATGTGGAAAGCGAGCAGGGGATGGGGACGACTTTTGTCATAGAGCTTCCGGTCCTGCAATAAATACATTTTAACGATGGCTTTACAAAAAATTTACACACATTTTACAAATATGTGATAGGATGAGTTTGTCCACATTAGGGGGGATCTGGCTTGTCGCACAAAATCTTGGTTGTTGAGGATGAACCGACGCTGTCGAGACTGCTTTCCTACAACTTGTCCCAGGAAGGCTATGAGGTCAACGTGGTAGAAAACGGCGCGGACGGGTTGCAGGAAGCCGTGGATGGCGATTATCAGCTCATTGTGCTCGATATTATGCTGCCCGGGATGAACGGCTTGGAGGTGCTGACCAAGCTGAGACAAAAGCAGGTTCGCACGCCTGTCATTATCCTGACAGCACGCAACGCCGAGGACGAAGTCGTCCAAGGTCTGAAGCATGGCGCAGACGATTACATGACGAAGCCTTTCGGGGTTGCCGAGCTGTTGGCGAGAGTGGCGGCGGTGCTGCGCCGCACGCAAGGAGAGTCTCAGACGGATCATCAGCCGGAGTCGGAGGAAAAAGTGATCGAGCTGGGGGAATTATCCATCTATCCGGAGAAGTATGAGGTTGTGCTCCATGGAGAGTCGATCCCGCTAAGGCCGAAGGAGTTCGAGGTGCTGCTGTATTTGGTGCAGCGGCCAGGCGTAGTGGTGACAAGGGACGATTTGATGAACATGGTGTGGGGCTTTGATTATATCGGCGGACAGCGTACGGTTGATGTGCATGTCAGTTCCCTGCGGAAAAAGCTGGAGATGAATCAGGAAACGGTGCAGATTGATTCCATACGCGGCGTAGGCTACAAGCTCGTAATCAAAAAGAGCGGCAGACCAGCTTGAAGAAAGCGGCCTGCCGTATTAAGTCGTGCCATCCTGCACGGGCTTTTGCCATGTTTTCATGTTTTTACGATATTCGTTGGGCGAGCAATGATTGAACTTGCGGAAGATCTTGTAGAAATGAGCCATGTTCGGCATGCCGATCAGCTCGCCTACATAGGATACGCTGTGATCCTGGGTCAGCAAAATGCGTTCGGCGTGCTTGATCTTGCGAAAGTTCACATAATCGGTGAAGGACATGCCCATGACACGCTTGAAATACTTCACGAAATAGTAGTAGCTCATATTAATCATGCGGCAGCTGTCCTCCACTTGGACCTTGTTTCCAATATTGCTTTCAATATAATCGAGGACCGGCTTCAGCCGTTTCATATCCGGAGTGCTCACAGTCAAGAGCACTTTTTTGTTGTCATGGCGCAGCAGCAGCAGGAAGATGCGCTGCACTTCGATCATGATCGCAATCTCGTAGCCCTCCTGCTTCTCGGTCTCTTCCTTATGAATACGCAGCGCGCTCTCCAGGATTTGCTTGCGGATGTGCGGCTGTTCCTGGACGATATAATTCAGACTGCTGAGAGGAAGAGAGGTGTCCGCGAAATGACGGATGTAAGGCATGGCGGCGAAATCGAAAAATTTGGCCGGATCGAACTGCAGGACTACATAATCAATGCCGCCGCTTGAAAGCACCCTGTCGCGATGCAGCTGATATGGCCCGATCAGGAGCAAGTCGCCGTCGTTGAGAATCGTGGTACCGTTTTCAAAATGAGCTTCGAGCGTACCGCTTAGCACGGCAATAATTTCTGTCTCTTTGTGGTAATGCCACTTCAGCATATCATGGCTGCGATGTGTGGGTCTGAGCACGCGCATGCTGAGCAGCGGGTTGTCATAATCGATTTTTTCATTTACATACATGTCTTGGGACCTCACTAGAGCAAAATAACATAAAAGCTCGCCCAGATAGTGGCTTTCTTTTTGTTCTAAGGTTCACTATACTACATGTAGTATAAAACGAACATACCCGATTTGATTTTATTCGACCAGGAGGTAGAACAATGGCTAATCAGAAGTTGAGAATAGGGATTATTGGTTGCGGCGGCATCGCCAATGGCAAGCATATGCCGAGCTTGAAGAAGCTGGATAATGTAGAGATGGTTGCGTTCTGCGATATCGTGGAGGAGCGTGCGCAGAAAGCGGCCCAAGAATATGGCACAGCAGACGCGAAGGCCTATGTCGACTATAAGGAGCTTCTGAAGGACGCTTCCATAGATGTCGTACATATTTGTACGCCGAACAATTCGCATGCGGACATCGCGATTGAGGCGCTGGAAGCAGGCAAGCATGTCAATTGCGAGAAGCCAATGGCGAAGACGGCAGCCGATGCGCGCCGCATGTATGAAGCTTCCAAGAAATCAGACAAGCTGCTGACAATCAGTTACCAGAACCGCTTCCGTCCGGACAGCCAATTCTTGAAGCAGGCTTGCCAGGATGGCGAGCTGGGCGAAATTTACTTCGCCAAGGCGCATGCGGTTCGCCGTCGCGCTGTTCCGACTTGGGGCGTGTTCCTGGATGAAGAGAAGCAGGGCGGCGGTCCGCTGATCGATATCGGCACGCATGCGCTGGATTTGACCCTGTGGATGATGGACAACTACAAGCCGAAGATGGTAGTCGGCAAGGCGTACCATAAGCTCTCCTCCCGTGAAAATGCGGCGAATGCATGGGGACCGTGGGATCCGAAGGAATTTACAGTTGAG
This sequence comes from Xylanibacillus composti, assembly GCF_018403685.1. Classification (NCBI taxonomy): domain Bacteria; kingdom Bacillati; phylum Bacillota; class Bacilli; order Caryophanales; family Paenibacillaceae; genus Xylanibacillus; species Xylanibacillus composti. The sequence continues at coordinate 25,399 of NZ_BOVK01000036.1, read as the reverse complement.
GATTCCGCTTTCGGCATGATCATCATGGAGAATGGTGCGACGATCATGCTCGAATCCAGCTGGGCGCTGAATACGCTGGAAGTGGACGAGGCGAAATGTACGCTGTGCGGCACTGAAGGCGGAGCTGACATGAAGGACGGTCTGCGCATCAACGGCGAGAAGCATGCGCGCCTGTTCACGAACCACATCTCCACCGATACAGGCGGCGTTGCGTTCTATGATGGCGAGAAAGAAAGCGAGGCTGTAGTCGAAATGAGACAATGGGTGGACGCGATCCTGAACAACAAGCAGCCAACCGTGACGCCAGAGCAAGCGCTTGTCGTTTCGGAAATTCTGGAAGCCATTTATGAATCCGACAAAACCGGCCAGCCGGTATTCTTCAATTAATCTGTTGCTTTGACGACAGCGATGCGGGTGTTCTCCATCTTGGGGGACACCCGCTTTTTGCGATGGTTTGGGAAGCAAAGGGAACTTCTTGGCAGGTCCGCTGTCTAATAGGGTGGAGGTGAGCAGATGGAACCGGATTATCTCAAGCATGCGGAGACGCTCGGCAGCGAGGAGATGATTGAGATCATGTCGACGTACGGCAATGATGTCCTGCGCTACGCTTATGCAATCACGGGGCAGGAAGAGCTGGCAAAGGATATTGCCCAGGAAGTATTCGTGAAGGCTCACCTGCACATTCGCACGTTCAGAGGGCAGTCGTCATTCAAGACATGGCTGCTTGCGATCACGCGCAATCAGGCATTGAATGAGCTGCGTTCAGGCTATTTCCGCAAGGTGCTGCTGTTCGGTAGCGTGAGAAGCAAGGAGGAGGCACGATCTGCCGAAGCCGATTGGATCAGCGAGCAATCCGTTACTTACATTTGGGATACGATAATGGGACTCTCCCGAAAATTGCGCGAGGTGCTGGTCCTTGATTTGGAGCATGATCTCACCATTCGGGAGATGGCACAGCTGCTGCAGATCTCAGAAGGCACGGTGAAGTCCAGACTGTTCCGCGCCCGCCGGGAAGTGGAACGAAAGTTGAGGTGTTGGGAGCATGAAGAATTCGAAGCCTGACTGGTATGCTTTGGTCAAGAACCAGCCCGGTCCCGCTATTCGCTTTGACGAGGCGATGAAGGCAGCGGTGATGGATCGTATTGGGAAGCGGTCCGCAGACAAAACCTTCATCATCAAGCGGAAGTGGAAAGTGGCGGCCGTATGTTTGTTGGTCATTTTTGCCGGATTGTATGCCAGTACTGCTGGCTGGCTGCAGCAAGAGCATCGATGGCAGCAGGGAGCGGGAGAAGAAATTCCTCTTGTTTTTACATCGCTGGAAGATGCCGCGGAACTGCGGATTGCAGGAGAGCGGCAGCGCAGAGCGCTGCAGCGTGTGCCTTTGTCGACTGTCGAGATAACGGCAGAATCTGCCTTTGATGAAATCGGACGTTATGTGACATACGTGCGATTGCAAGAAGATTCTCCCCCCTATGATGGACTTATTTTAGAAGATCATTCAACAGCGGATACGGGATATGTGCTGGAATATGGGGTTGGCGGGCTGACTGAGGTCCAGCTAACGCGCAGCGAGGCGTTCGGGGAGTTCGATTACCGGTTGACCGGAAGCTGCGGTCCATCTATGGTGTGCACGCGCTGGTTCAGTCTGGAAGGCGATCAAGTCATCAGTGAATTGGCCCTGCACTCGCCCGCTTACGAGCGAGATTTGGATGGGGACGGCGTCAAGGAGATTGTGCTGGCGGGAACCCCCTATTTCCGCGAAAGGGTTTATGTGTTGAAGAAACGCAACGAGCGGATCGAATACATCGACATGAACGACGCATTGCAGGTAGAGCCGCCGTACAAACTCATCTACGATGACGCGAACCAGCTCTTCCAGGTTCGGGTTGACGGGGAGATAGTCGAGGTTTACCGCTACGCCGAGGGCGAAGACAAGCTGCTTAAGCAGGTACAATCGGACGGAATCCATGCGCCATAGACGCAGCCGATCGGGAACAGGGGCCAATTGTAAAGATTCCAACCTGTTGCATTGCCCTGCATCTATGTTAGAATAACGTAGTAGTTTTGCATGAGCGACTATTTCTGATGACGAATCCGACAAAGGGGAGCGTATACGATGAATATTGTAGAAGTCGAGGGATTGGACCTGTACTATTCCGAATTTCATGCCTTGAAGAACATTTCGATGACAATGCGTTCTCACGAGGTTACCGCATTTATCGGACCGTCGGGATGCGGGAAATCGACTTTTCTGCGAACGCTGAATCGGATGAATGATCTGATCCAAGGCGTGCGCATTACCGGAAAGGTGAAGATCAAATCGCAAGACATCTACGAATCCGGCATCAACCCCGAGTTGATTCGCAAAGAGGTAGGGATGGTGTTCCAGCAGCCCAACCCATTTCCCAAGTCCATTTACGACAATGTGGCTTATGGACCCAAGATTCACGGGATACGAAATAAAGCGGATTTGGATCTGATTGTGGAGCAAAGCCTGCGGAAAGCCGCACTTTGGGACGAGGTGAAGGATCATCTCAAGAAGAATGCATTCGGCCTATCAGGCGGTCAGCAGCAGAGGCTGTGCATTGCCCGCGCCTTGGCGGTCAATCCCGACATCCTGTTGATGGATGAGCCGACTTCGGCTTTGGATCCGATCTCCACCTTGAAGATTGAGGAGCTCATTCAGGAATTCAAGGAGAGCTACACGATCATCATCGTGACGCACAATATGCAGCAGGCGGCGCGAGTATCCGACAAAACGGCATTTTTCCTGAATGGGGAAGTAGTGGAATTCGGAGATACTACGCAGATCTTCTCCACGCCGACAGACCAACGTACAGAAGACTATATAACCGGACGATTCGGCTAGATGAATGTCGGGGTCCTCATAGATGCAATGCTTCAAAACCGTTCTGAGCGAACGGTTTTTTTTTTGTTGTGCCGCAAAGTTTTACACAAAGTTTACAAAGTCACGAAGATCAGATGATCTTGGCTTGATATGCTGGGGGAAGTTGGACCTATCAAATCTTAGCGCATCCAAGAGAAACTTGTCGAATGATGTCCAAACCAATCTGGAGGAAGGAGTGGTCATGCGACTCATTTCCTATATCCGTGCAACAAATAGAGTTGGTTGACTAGAAGGATGGTAGAGAGCTACACCAACAATGACAGATCAGATTCGGATGGAGGGTGCAGATTGATCACGACTGTATGGAAGCGAATCAATCAAGTGAATCCGCGAGCTGTTTCCACATCGGATCGGCAAGGAAGCGCTTGGGGCAATCGATTCAGCCAGATTAGCTTGCGAAATCGATTATTGATTTTATTTATTGCGTTGCTGGTTCTATCGACGCTTGCTGTGGGTGCGAGTTCCTACATGAAAGCGCAACAGACTTTGATCCATACGGTGGAGGACCGTTTGGAGCGGGAAGCGGATGTCATATCCTATGTGGTACGAAATCTGAAGTTTGTTTATGTGAGCGATGAGCAGTACTTTCTCAATCAGCTGCAGATGAGCATTTACGAGCAGAAGCGGCAGTTGGAAAGCAATGGTTTCATCCCGGCATTTTTCTCCTTGGTCAACGGAGAAGTCGTACCGTTCGATGCGAGCAAAGACAGTTCCATCCAGTTGTCCCCTGCCTTCTTGGATGAAGTGAGCAGCGGGGGGGGACAGGGTGTTCCACAGCAAACTGCAAGGAATAGATTACACGGTTGCAGTAAAGACTATGCCGGAAATAGACGGGAAATATGTGCTGCTGGTGGAAACCAGTTCATACCTGGGTCCCATCTATCAGATGGCCCAATTTATGCTGTTTATTATAATGGGCTGCATAGCGGTATCGATATTGCTCATTCTATGGTTCGTTCGCAGTCTGACCAGGCCATTAACGCAATTAAAGCGGATCATGGAAGGCGTCAGAAACGGCAATATGCAGCAGCCGATCTCGATTCGCACCAAGGTGCCCGAGATTGTGTCCTTGCAATCAAGCTTTGCCACAATGCTTGATCAGATGCGAACGGTCATTGGGGAACTGAAAGATACTACGAACGATCTGAATGCTGCAGGAGGCAAACTGAGCGAGACGTCAGAAGAAGCCTTGTCCTACAGTCAGCAATTGATTGAATCGATCCATGTGGTGAAGGATGGCGCCGCCCAAACGGCGGAAGGCTCGGAGACGAGCTTGGCCCGCTTTCACGAAATGAAGGAAAAAATCGAATCCATCATGCAAAGCATGAGCGAGGTATTCGTCCGATCCGTGCAGATGGACGATTCCGCCAAGCAAGGGGAAGAGAGCGTGGCCAGCTTGATGGATACCATACGCAAATATGAAACGGAATTTACGCATATGATGAATACGGTGGAAGAGGTCAAGAAGCATTCGTCGTCTATATCGGGACAAGTTGGGCTCATTCAAGAGGTCGCCAGTCGTACCAAGCTGCTTGCGTTAAACGCTTCTATTGAAGCCGCGAGGGCGGGCGAAGCGGGAAAAGGCTTTTCTGTTGTCGCGACAGAAATCCGAAATCTTGCCGATCAATCCTCCGTTGCGGCAGAAGTCATTACGAAATCGATACGGAACATGGAGCAGGTTGCCTCGGAAGCGATGGAGGAATTTCACCGCATGATAGGAAAGATCGAAGTGCATCTTAAAGATGCCGATCAATCCAAAGGTGCATGGGACAATCTCTTGGATCATATTGATACGGTGAGCTTGCGCTTGAAGGCGATGCAGGGCGAGCTGCAAGGACTTCAGCAATCCGTTCCATTATTGCAGGAGGTCATGATGAATTTCGCCTCCGTCTCGCAGGAGACGTCTGCCAGCGCGGAACAGATATTGTCGTTAAGCTATGATCAGATGGCACAGATGGAAAGCACCCATGTAACGGGCCAAGAGTTGACGAAATTGGCGCATTCGCTCAGCGCAAAGACGAAGCGATTTCAACTAAACTGAAGCGTCCAATGAAATTTTACATTCCGTTAACATTCTATTGATAGAGACATAACACTGGCACAGTATGATGAGAAACGTTGAGAGAAACATATAAAAAACGAGGAGGAAGTTGTGCGTTATGAAAAAGCTTGTGAAATCTACTGGGGTCGTCTTTTTGGTTGCTGTACTTATGGCAGTCGTCGTGGCTTGCGGCGGCGGAAATAACAGCGGCGGCAATGCAGGCACTAACGAAGGAGCGCAAAACAACACGCCAAGCACTGGCAATAACTCTGCTGCAAATTCAGAAGAGCCTGTCGAAGAAAATCTTTCCGGCGCAGTTATCATTGACGGTTCCGGTACTGTGTATCCGCTCATGGCTCGCATTGCAGAAGAATACATGTCTACGAAACAGTCTGGCGTAAGCGTACAGGTAGGACGTGCCGGTTCCTCCGCAGGCTTCAAGAAGTTTATCCCGGGAGAGCTTGACTTCGCAGATGCATCCCGTCCGATTAAAGACGAAGAAATTGAGCAGCTTGCAGAAAACGGTCTGACAATGGATGACGTCATTGAGATCAAACTGGCTTATGATGGATTGACGATGGTTATCAACAAAGAGAACGACTGGGCTACGGAAATGACGAAAGACGAAATCGTGAACATGTACCTGTCCGGTCATTATGCTGCAGATGATGTTGTCAAGTGGTCTGATATTCGTCCTGAATGGCCGGAAGAAGAAATTAAATTCTACGGTCCGAACGAAAATCACGGCACATACGAGTTCTTCTACGAAGTTATTTTGGAAAAGCAAGACTTGGTTGCTACAGCTAACCTGCAGCAGGAATATTCCACGCTGGTAGATCTGGTTTCGAAGGATAAGAATGCGATTGCTTTCTTCGGATTTGGCTACTATGTAAGCAATACGGACAAGTTGACAGCAGTGAAGGTTGACTTTGGCAATGGTCCGGTTGAGCCGTCGCTCGAAACAATTGGCGAGGATCTGGCATACGCTGAATTCACTCGTCCGGTATTCACTTACCTGAATGGACAATATGCAAAAGAAAAGCCGCAAGTTCTTGACTATGCTTACTATGTGCTGGAAGCCGCACCTCAATTCGCAGGCGAAACAGGCTTCGCACCGATGCCGGACGCCATTCTGGCAGAATATAAATCACAACTGGATGCATTGAAATAAGATTGGTCGTTCAAGCATACCTTATGTAGATCAAGGTGTGATGGTGAAAAGATGAGAGCAGGCCATGCTTTCATCTTTTTGCCCGTTAAAATGAAGTGACTCTCAAAAAAGAAGGCGGTCATTCCTTTGGTGAACAATAACTTGGGTGTTAAGGAACAGATCCAGCAAAATTTGCAGAAGCGAAATAAGCGACTGATGGAAAAAGCGGTACCTGCACTGCTCTTTACAGCAGCGTTCATTTCTGTGCTAACAACAATAGGCATAGTCTTAACGTTGGTTTTTGACACCATGCAGTTTTTCAGGCATGTGCCCTTTTGGGAATTTTTCACCAGCACGAAATTGTCTCCGCTGAGCAGGGAACCCTCTTTTGGTATTTTGCCATTGATTAACGGAACGATTATCTCTTCCTTGATCGCCATGTGTGTAGCCATTCCTATTGGCTTGACATCAGCTATTTACTTGAGCGAGTACGCATCGGAGCGGGTTCGGAAGTTGGTTAAGCCGATGATGGAAGTGCTCGCAGGCATTCCGACGATTGTTTACGGTTTTTTTGCCTATTCCTTTGTTACGCCACTGCTGGCTTACATTATTCCTGATCTGGGAGCAAAGAACGTGCTTAGCCCGGGGATTGTCATGGGAATTATGATCATTCCTCTGGTTGCTTCCTTGTCGGAGGATGCCATGAGCTCGGTGCCGAATTCGATGCGCGAAGGCGCGCTCGCATTAGGAGCCACCAGACTGGAAGTCACGATGAAGGTCATTATTCCAGCAGCGATATCCGGCATAATCGCGTCGTTCGTGTTAGCCGTATCCAGAGCAATTGGTGAAACGATGATTGTGACGATAGCAAGTGGCAGTTCGAAGAACTTCACTTTTGACATAACGGAATCCATGCAGACGATGACTGCTTATATTGTCGAATTTACGAGCGGCGATGCAGGAAGCGGCACCGTGGGCTATTATAGCTTGTATGCCGTAGGATTTACGCTGTTCGTCTTTACGCTTGTCATGAATTTGATCGCGCAATACATCTCTCGCAAGTTTAGGGAGGCATATTAAGTTGAAACAAAACACAGAGCAAGTGAGCAGAATGAAAAATCGGTTGCTCCTGAATCAAGTCATGAAGTATACCTTTTTCTTATTGACACTCGTGGCATTGGGAGTCCTGGCTGTACTGATTGTCCAGGTTTTTACCCAGGGTATCGGGTGGTTGAATTGGAGCTTCTTGACCAGCAAGCTGTCACTTAACCCCGAGAGAGCAGGGATTCTGGGTGTTATCGTCGGGACGGTCATGCTGATGATTGTTGTTGGGCCTGTGACCATGGTACTGGGGATTTGTACCGCCATATATTTGGAGGAATATGCCAAGAAGAGCAGGTTTCAATCCTTCATCCAAACCAATATTTCGAATTTGGCCGGTGTTCCTTCTGTCATCTTTGGTCTATTGGGATTGACCGTATTTTCACGCATGTTCGGTTTGGGATCAAGCATATTGGCCGGTGGATTGACGATGTCCTTGCTCGTCCTTCCCATCGTCGTGGTCGCCAGTCAGGAAGCGATTCGGTCCGTTCCGCAATTTTTGCGGGAAGCCTCCTATGGCATGGGCGCAACGAAATGGCAGACCATTCGCAGAATCGTCCTGCCTGCAGCCTTGCCGGGCATCTTGACAGGTATGATCTTGTCCTTGTCCCGCGCAATCGGAGAAACCGCACCGCTTGTTGTTCTCGGCATTCCTGTACTGATTATGCCGATTCCAAGCAGCATTATGGATGACTTTACAGCTTTGCCTATCCAGATTTATTACTGGACGCTCGATGCTGTTTTGACGCCGGAATACGCCAACTTAGCAGCTGCAACCATTATCGTCCTCTTGATTGTTTTGTTCGTGATGAACTCTGCAGCTATCTTCATTCGCAACAAGTTTCAGAAGAGATATTAAAAAGGAAGGGTTGCCCGTATGATACGAATTAGCGAAAAAGAGGGCACTGCGGTGGTTGCAGACGCCAAAAGAGAAATCGTGATTGATACGAAAGCATTGAATTTGTGGTACGGCCAGGATCAAGCGCTGAAAAACATCTCCCTGCAGATGAGCGAAAAACAGGTCACCGCCATCATTGGTCCGTCCGGCTGCGGAAAGTCCACTTATATCAAGACATTGAACCGGATGGTGGAGATGAATCCGCTTGTCCGCATCAACGGGCAAATTTTGTTCAAGCAGCGGGATATCTTTCACAGAAATTACAGTGTGGAGGAATTGAGGACGCAAGTGGGGATGGTCTTTCAGAAGCCGAATCCGTTCCCGAAGAGCATATATGAAAATGTGGCCTATGGACCCAGAATTCATGGCATACGCAAAAAGAAGCTGCTCGACGAAATCGTGGAGAGAAGCTTGAAGAACGCAGCCTTGTGGGACGAAGTGAAGGATCGGCTGAACGAGAATGCCTACGGCTTGTCCGGCGGTCAGCAACAGCGGCTTTGCATTGCGCGGACGCTGTCGATTGAACCGGAAGTGATCCTGATGGATGAGCCGACCTCGGCGCTTGACCCGATTTCAACCTTGAAGATCGAGGAGCTCGTGCAGGAGCTGAAGAAGGACTACACGATTGTCATCGTCACGCACAATATGCAGCAGGCCGCAAGGGTGTCTGACCAGACGGCGTTTTTCCTCAATGGAGAAGTGGTGGAATTCAACGATACCGTCACCTTGTTCTCCAATCCGAACGATCAGCGCACGGAAGATTATATTACGGGCCGATTCGGCTAATAGGTTTTTCTAGAAAGGGGAGGAAAGCGAGTGCCAATGAATACGAACCGCCAACAATTTGATGAACAGCTGAACACGCTGCGCAGTGCGCTAGTAGAAATGGGGCGCATGGTAGAGGAGGCGATTCTGAATTCCGTCAAGTCACTGAAGGAGACCGATCTTGAGCTGGCGCAGCAAATCGTAAATCAGGATGTGGCCATTAATGAAATCGAGGAGAAAATCGATGAAATCGGCACGACGCTGATCGCTACCCAACAGCCGGTAGCCAAGGATTTGCGGCGCATCCTGGTCGCCTTCAAGATATCGAGCGATCTGGAGCGAATGGGCGATCTGGCCGTAGATATTGCGAAGGTCGTTATGCGGATCGGCAACGAAGAGCTGGTAAAGCCGCTCGTGGACATACCGCGCATGGCGGAGATTGTACAGCTCATGATTTCCGAATCGATTCAGTCCTACATGGAAGAGAATGTGGATCTCGCTTACAAGATGGCGAAGATGGATGATGAGGTCGACAATCTGTACAGCCAAATTTTGCGGGAGCTGTTCGTCTTCATGGTGGACAATCCCAAAACAGTTAACCAGTCGCTGCAGCTCTGCTTCGTCAGCCGCTATCTGGAACGTATGGCCGATCATGCAACCAATATCGGCGAGAGCGTAGTCTATCTGGTACGCGGCCATCGTCCTGATCTGAATCAATAACCTATAGACACTATTAGGCTTTAGTGTGAATGCTCTGCTCGAATGGGTCCTCTTTGCCCCATCAGCATGCCGGATTGGTGTGTTGCGCTGGTGGTTGTGCTCTGGGACGGATTTCGTTAGACAGGCATCTTGCATCGAATACTGGCCTAATAGTGTCTTTTTTTATTGCACTGGAAAAGAAACGGACCGGCCCAATCCGTGCTCCTTGAGTTGACGTCAACTTGCCGTGATTGCGAAATAACGGGAATGAACGGGCTTATTTCATCCCAACTGCAAACGTATGCGGAATTAACGGAACTTGCTGGACTTATTGATGCCCTTTTCACTGAACGGAAGGTGAAGGAGCCGGAATAAGCCCGCGGAGTACCGTTATGCATTGCCGGGCGCGCTATTCGTTGCAATAAGTCCGTTATATGCCTCTAATAGGGAGTGCTGATTTACCTCTCTGTGCTTTTGAAACCTTGGTGGGGGATTCTGGACAAAATTTCGACGGATTTCGCTATTTTTACACAAATTTAATAGAAAGCTGTATATCCGTTGACAAAGACTTGCTATGCTGTTTGCACAAGAGCGGCTGAATAGGCTGATGGGAGCAGCAATGCTAAGGACGGTCCGAAGGAGAGGGGTTCGTATGAATAGCATCCCGGGCAATGTCGAGGGAAATGAGGAGCTTGCAGCCTTTTATACGATTTTACATACCGCGTCCATTTGGTCGGTTTATCAACCGATCGTGTCCTTGAAGGATGGGACGGTTTTCGGGTACGAAGCGCTGACGAGAGGACCGGAGCAGTCCGGCTTCCGTTCCCCGCTCAAGCTGTTTCGGATGGCTGAGCAGGAAGGCAAGCTGTACGAACTGGACAAGCTCGCCAGAGAGAAGGCGATTCGCGGTTGCCGCAATTTGTCTGCGGATCAGAAAATCTTTATTAACATACCGGCCTCCGTCATTCTGGAGCCGGATTTTACGCCAGGCCAAACGATGCGCCTGCTGCGTGAATGCGGGTTGAATCCGACGAATGTGGTGCTGGAAATTACCGAGCGCACCTCTGTAGAGAATTTCGAAATGGCCAAGCGCGTGCTGGAGCATTACCGCAAGCAAGGATACCAGATCGCGATCGATGACGCCGGAGCCGGCTATTCTTCACTGGAGGCCATCGCCGAGCTGCAGCCGGACTATATCAAGATCGATCGATCGCTGACCGAACAGATTCATACAAGCCGTGTGAAGGAATATATTGTAGAGACGTTCGTGACGTTCGCGACAAAGATGAATATCAGCTTGATTGCGGAAGGGATCGAGCGGCTGGAGGATCTGGACAAGCTTATGCGAATGGGTGTCCATTATGTGCAGGGCTACTTGCTCGGAAGACCGGACAAGGCTTTGCTTGTGCCAGACGCAGATATTCATCAGTTCATTCAGAAGCTGTCCGACAGTATGGCGCGCTCGCCGTACCAGAAGAACATTGGCGACCTGGCCGCCCATACCGGCTGCTTCAAGATGGGAACCCCAATCTCGGAGGTTTCTCTCTATCTCCGTCATCATGAAGCGGAGCAAGGGATAGTCGTCGTCGATTCCTCCAACAAGCCGGTCGGACTGATGATGCGGGAGAAGCTGTTCCAAGAGTTGTCCGGACAATACGGCATCGCCTTGTTCTGGAGCAAGCCGGTTGAACAGCTTATGGATAACCGTCCGTTGATCCTCGACGAGCATACGAGTCTCGAACGTGCCTCCAAGCTGGCGATGGCTCGAGAGATGAGACGCCTGTACGATCTGGTCATCATTACGAGGGAAGGCAAATTGCAGGGAACGGCCTCGGTCCGCTCCATACTGGAGCACATTACGCATATGCAGATGGAAGCGGCACGCGTGTCCAATCCGCTTACCGGCCTGCCCGGGAACAGAGAAATCCAGCGCGAAATCCGGACCAAGTGGTCCTCCTCCTTACCATTTGCCGTGATTTATGCGGATTTGGACCATTTCAAGTGGTACAACGATCATTTCGGGTTCCAGCAAGGGGATGAAGTGATTCAATATACGGCCTCTGTGCTTAGGCAGACGCTTCAGCAATATGGAACGAGAGAAGACTTCATCGGCCATATCGGCGGGGACGATTTTATCGCGCTCACCTGCGTGAGTGAGCCGGAGCAGCTTTGCAAAGAGATTGTGGCCCGGTTCGAGTCGGGGATCGACAGATTTTATCATGGCAAGGAAATTCGCTATGTGCTGGATCGGGAAGGGAGAGCGGTGGAGCAGAACGGTGTCACCCTTTCGATTTCGCTGATCATCTGCACGGAGCGGGAAGGGTTTATGCCGGAGGCGCTTGCCCGAACAGCGGCAGAGTTGAAGAGCAAGGCGAAGGCGCTGAAGGGCAATGCCGTCTGCGTAGAGCGTCTGGACCGGCTGCTGCATGCCAAGGGCCAGCGGTGAGGCAAGTCATACAAGGAAATGCGAAGGATGCTTCTGCTGCTGGCAGGGGCATTTTTTATTGCGGTATGCTATGATTAGAGGAAACGGATTTGTCCAAAAAAATGAGGTGTCGGTATTGAATAAAATCGTGTTAATCGACGGGAACAGCATTGCCAATCGGGCATTCTACGCGCTGCCGCCGCTCAGCAATTCCGCCGGCATGCAGACGAATGCTGTTTACGGGTTCACCACGATGCTGCTTCGCTTGCTGGAAGAGGAGCAGCCTACACATTTCCTCGTGGCGTTCGATGCAGGGAAGGCGACTTTTCGCCATCAGGATTATAAGGAATACAAGGGGCATCGCATGAAGACGCCGCCGGAGCTGTCGGAACAATTTCCGCTGCTGCGCGAGCTGCTGGATGGCTTGAGCATTTCTCGCTTCGAGCTGGAGGGCTATGAGGCGGATGACATTATCGGCACCATCTCCCGGCTGGCGGAAAGTCAGAAGTGGCAGGTGCTGATCGTAACCGGAGACAAGGATATGCTGCAGCTTGCCTCGAATCAGGTGACGATTGCGCTGACTCGCAAGGGCATATCGGAGATGGAGCGCTATGGACCGGCGGAAATCCAGGAGAAGTATGGATTGGCGCCGAAGCAAATTATAGATTTGAAAGGCTTGATGGGGGATGCCTCCGACAACATTCCCGGCATTCCCGGCGTGGGCGAGAAGACAGCGCTGAAGCTGCTGCATGAGTATGGCTCCGTAGAAGAAGTGCTGACCCATGCCGACAGCCTGAAGGGCAAGCTGAAAGAGCGGGTAACCGAGCATGCGGAGGATGCCCGGATGAGCAAGGATCTGGCGACGATTTTCCGCGAGGTTCCAGTGGAGCTCAAACTGGAGGACATGAGCTACGGCGGCTATGATCAAGGCGCTGCGCGCGAGCTGTTCCGCAAGCTGGAGTTCAAGTCGCTCTTGGAGCGGCTGGGCGATGCCGGGGACGATGCGGGTTCGCCGCAGGAAGTGGAGTCGCTGCAGCTTGTTCGCGCCGATGTCGAGGGAAGCGAACAGCTGGAGAGCGCACTGGAGCGCGTTCAGGCCGTCCATCTGGAGGTGATCGGCGAAAATCCGCATGAGGCGGAAGTGATCGGCATTGCGCTCGATACCGGCGATGCTGTTTACACAGCAGCGTTCGATTGGCTGAAGCAGTCGGAGCAGGCCGCTTCCTTACGTCAATGGCTGGCCGATGCCGAGAAGCCGAAGCATATTTATGACAGCCACAAGGCGATTGTGGCCTTGCACTGGCATGGCCTATCTCTTGAGGGAGTAGCAGTGGATGTGCTGCTCGCCGGTTACTTGCTGGACCCGACCCAGGGAGATGACACCTTGAGCGGGTTGTCGCAGCGATACGGGACAGGCTGGCTCGCTTCCGATGAAGAGGTGTTCGGCAAGGGAGCCAAATTCAAAGTTCCAGACGAAGCGATCACGGCCAATCACCTGGCGAGAAAAGCGAGAGCCGTCCTCAAGCTGGCTCCGGTTCTGAAGGAGAAGCTGGAAGCGGATGGCATGCGCTCGCTGCTCGAGGATGTAGAGATGCCGTTGACGCGCACCTTGAGCCGTATGGAGACTACGGGCTTCAAGGTGGACAAGGCGGGGCTTGTCGCGTACGGCCAGGAGCTGACTGCTCAGCTGGATACAATTGTGAAGGATATCTACGCCCAGGCTGGCGAGGAATTCAACCTGAACTCGCCCAAGCAGCTCGGAGAAATTTTGTTCGAGAAGCTGGGACTGCCCGTAGTGAAGAAGACGAAGACCGGATATTCGACGGACGCGGAAGTGCTGGACAAGCTGGCTCCGCATCATGAGATTGTCTCGCAAATTGTCCATTACCGCCAGCTGGCAAAGCTGCAGTCCACCTACATCGAGGGACTTGTTAAGGAAATTCGCGAGAAGACCGGCAAGATTCATACGTACTATAGGCAGACGATTGCGGCAACCGGTCGGCTGTCCAGCCAGTTCCCGAATTTGCAGAATATCCCGATCCGTATGGAGGAAGGGCGCAAAATCCGCAAAGTATTCGTGCCGTCCGAGCCTGGCTGGCAGGTGCTGGCAGCCGATTACTCGCAGATTGAGCTGCGCGTGCTTGCCCATATTTCCGGGGATCCCCGGTTGAAGGAAGCGTTCATTCATGATATGGACATTCATACGAAAACAGCGATGGATGTATTCGGCGTGCATGCGGACGAGGTCGATGCCAATATGCGGCGCCAGGCTAAGGCTGTTAACTTCGGCATCGTATACGGCATCAGCGATTACGGGCTGTCGCAGAACTTGAATATTACCCGCAAGGAAGCGGCCCAGTTCATCGAGCAATATTTCGCCGTCTTCGAGGGTGTGAAGCAGTTCATGACGGACATCGTCAAGCAGGCGCGGAAGGATGGCTATGTCTCTACCCTGCTGCATCGCCGCCGCTACTTGCCGGAGATCAAGGCATCGAACTTCAACCAGCGCTCGTTCGCAGAACGGACAGCGATGAACACCCCGATCCAGGGTACCGCCGCTGACATCATCAAGTTGGCGATGGTGCAAATGGAAGAGAAGCTGCGTGAGGAAGGGCTGCGCAGCCGGATGCTTCTCCAGGTGCATGATGAGCTTGTGTTCGAGGTGCCGGAGGAGGAGCTGGGCATCATGAAGCAGCTTGTGCCGCAGGTCATGGAGCAGGCAATCGAGCTGGACGTGCCTCTGAAGGCGGATGTCAGCTATGGCCAAAATTGGTATGAGGCGAAATAGCGTCAGGACTGGGCAGAAGTTTCGCCCCCCGTTATAATCAGGTTGAGGTGAGGGACAATGCCGGAATTGCCGGAAGTAGAAACAGTTCGCCGCACATTGATTCAACTCATTGTCGGCAAGACGATAGAGCAAGCAACAGTCAGCCTGCCGCGCATTATTCAAAAGCCGGATGATACTATGCTGTTCGAAGAGGCGCTGGCTGGCCGCACGTTTATGGAGATCGACCGCCGGGGCAAATTTTTGCGTATGGTGCTGGACGGAATCATTCTCGTTTCCCACCTGCGCATGGAAGGGCGTTATGGCGTATACGCGCATCATGAGCCTGTCGAACCGCATACGCATGTCATCTTCCGGTTCACGGACGGCAGTGAGCTGAGATATCGGGACGTGCGTCAATTTGGCACGATGCATCTGTTCGCCCCGGGCGAGGAGTGGACGTCCCCTCCGCTGAACAAGCTGGGGCTGGAGCCATTGAGCGACAATTTTACATGCGAGGCGTTCCGCTCCGTGCTTGCGCACCGTTCGTCGAAGCTCAAGCCGCTGCTGCTCAACCAGGCATATGTGACGGGGCTCGGGAATATTTATGTGGATGAGGCCTTGTACGAAGCGCGCATCCATCCGGAACAGACCGCCGATTCATTAAGCGCGCAGGAGTGGCAAACCTTGCATCAAGCGGTGGTGAAGACGTTGAGCGAGGCGGTTCGCCAGGGTGGATCATCGATCAAGTCGTATGTGAACGGTCAGGGCGAAATGGGCATGTTCCAGCAGCAGCTGCAAGCATACGGACGCAGCGGCGAGGCATGCGCGCGCTGCGGCAACCCCATTGTGAAGATTGTGCTGGCGGGCAGGGGGACGCATTTTTGCCAAACATGCCAACGCATGAAACGGTCTCGCAAGCGGACGGCAGCCTCCGTCAAGAAGGGATGATACGGCTCTCCAACTAGTCATGCACCCATGCTGTTTCCTCTCCATATGATGGGAGCAAGGGAGAGTGAAACACATGCTGTCACTGATTTCGCTGCTGCTGCTTGCTTTGGCTGTCAGCCTCGACGGGTTTGGCGTCGGAGTCATGTACGGGATTCGAAAAATACGCATACCTGCCGTATCTATCCTGATCATAGCAATTTGCTCTGGTTTGGTTATTTGGTGCTCGATGCAGATTGGCGCTGTCCTGCTTCATTTCCTGAGTCCGGCAGTGGCCAAGATGATTGGCGCTTTCATCCTGATCGGAATCGGCATTTGGGCGATTTGGCAAATGATTGCTCACAAAAACAGCAACGCATCCGAGTCCCCGCCCGCTCAGCCTGATCCCAAGCGCGATTCGCCCAAGACGGTTATTCATGTGGAAATTCGCCAGCTTGGAATTGTGATTGATATTTTGCGCACACCTGTGAAAGCGGATATGGACCGGTCGGGTACGATCTCGGCGACAGAGGCAGGGCTGCTGGGTCTGGCTTTGTCCCTCGACGCATTGGGAGCCGGACTGGGTGCGGCACTGCTCGGATTCTCTCCGCTTTGGACATCGCTATTGATCGGCATAACCTGCGGCGCATTTATTGCGACAGGTCTGCAGATCGGATTTCGGCTCTCCGGATTGGCGTGGGTTCGCAAGCTGGCCGCTGCTCCCGGTGTCATTCTGATTTTGACGGGCGTAGCCAAATTGTTCGATTTATAGGGCGGAAGTCGGTTCCGCCCCTTTCACGCAAATCGGTGTATGCGCCCTCAACCCGCGATACAGAATAAGACGGGCTGCTGCAACATCTAGAACAAATTCAGAAGAAAGCGGGGGATACGATGAATATTGGATTGACTGGCGGCATCGCTTGCGGCAAAAGCACTGTTGCGGACATGCTGGTGGAAAAAGGTGCGGTGCTGATTGATGCGGATCGGCTGGCGCGAGAAGTGGTTGAGCCGGGCACGCCGACGCTTGCACAAGTAGCGGATACCTTCGGACAAGCTGTTCTGCTGCCTGATGGTTCGCTGGACCGCAAACGCTTGGGCCAGATAGTGTTCGCGGATGACGCTGCCCGCAAAAAGCTGGAAGCCTTGCTTCACCCGCCAATCCGCGCATTGATGCGCAGCCGTATGGCGGCCTATGAGCAGGAAGATCCAACACGGCTTGTTGTAGTGGACGTGCCTTTATTATATGAATCAGGACTGGTCGATTATTTCTCCGAAGTTATGGTCGTATATGTGCCGCCTGCTGTCCAGTTGTCCCGCCTCATGGAGCGGGATGGCATGGATGAAGCCGCAGCGAGGCAGCGCATTGCCGCCCAGCTGCCGATTGAGGAGAAGAGGAAGAGAGCGGATATCGTTATAGACAACTCTGGATCATTGGCGGAGACGGCCAGGCAAGTCGATCAATTTTGGGATAGTCGGGTCGGCACATGAGCATGCTACGCAAGAAGCGGCTTTATGCAGTAATTTTTATCGGTACGGTACTGGCTTTATTCTCGTCCCAATGGCTGGGGTATTTGATTTATCCCATTCATTATGAGCAAGAAATTCGGGAAATCGCGAAGGACTATGGTGTGGATCCGCTGTTCATGGCGGCGATTGTGCGGGTTGAGAGCAATTTCAAACCGGATAAATCATCGAAAAAGAACGCTATGGGCCTGATGCAAATCATGCCCGAAACCGGGGAGTGGGTATTGGAGCAAGCGGGCTTCCGCGACAATACCATTGGCGATTTATATGAGCCCACCTTAAACCTCAAGACTGGCGCCTGGTACTTGCGTTTTTTGCACAATATGTATGATGGATTGGAAGGAGAGCGCACGGATCGCGACCGCATGGCACTGGTTGCTGCGGCTTATAATGCAGGTCCGGGCAAGGTGCGCCAGTGGCTCAACGAAGGGGTTTGGGACGGCAAAGAAGCTACGCTGTCGGAGGTGCCTTTCGGCGAAACCCGCCACTATGTGCATCGCGTGCTTTATTATTATAAGAAATATGAGGCTCTTTATGCGGAGGACTGGTCGTAGCGAAGGAGAAAAGACACTGGAAAGCGCAGAATCGCGCTCTCCAGTGCCGGCAAGCATGATTACTTGAATTGACCAGCCAGTTGCTGCTCAGCGATTTGCACCAGACGGCGAGTGATGTGACCACCGATCGCACCCGTGTCGCGAGTAGCCATGTTACCGTAGTAACCGTCTTGAGGGATAGCGATACCCAGCTCTTGCGCTACCTCATATTTCATTTGATCCAACGCTGCATTGGCTTGAGGTACGACGAGTACGTTACTGGAACGAGATTGTCCTTGACCCATTGCTTGCTCACCTCCTTGTCGTTGGTAGTCCTATTATGTTGCGTATGCATAGCGTTCATACAGGTAACGTTTGGCACTTATTGATGCAGGGAAATGATTAAGGGAAGAAGGAAGGGTGCAAAGAGATGAAATGTCCTTATTGCTCTTATGACGGAACGAAGGTGCTGGATTCTCGGCCAGCGAACGAAAATCGATCGATTCGCCGCCGCCGCGAATGCGAACAGTGTCAGCGAAGATTTACGACGTTTGAGATGGTGGAGGAAGCGCCGCTCATTGTCATCAAGAAGGATGGCAGCAGGGAAGAATTCAATCGGGACAAGATGCTGCGCGGCTTGATCCGGGCATGCGAGAAGCGTCCGGTTTCGGTAGAGCAGCTTGATTCCATCGTCTCTACTGTAGAGCAAGAGATCCGGCGATTGGCTCACGCGGAGGTGGACAGCCGCGAAATCGGCGAGCTGGTCATGGAGCAGCTGTATCCAGTGGATGAAGTGGCCTATGTGCGGTTTGCTTCGGTCTACAGACAATTTAAGGACATCAATATGTTTATGAAAGAGCTGAGCGGCTTGCTGCAGCGGAACCAGATCGGCGGCGAGAAGGGATAGGCTTTGACAGGATACTGCGATTGACGAGGTCGCACCTCTCACTGCGCGCAATTGTGCACCGGGGACAGCGTCGGCTTGGTTAAGCGACCCTGGCATTGTCGTAGCTCGTGGTTCGGGAAAGTGGCTTATTGTTCGCAGTTCATTAGTGTGTAGTCCGCAGCGGCGCTTTCACCGTTATTCAGCTCGGATGTCCGCCCACAATGGGCAATCCGCAGCCCGTAGGCTCGCGGTTCGCTAGGCTAACGGAACTCAGGGGCACGAATTGTCCTTTTTTTCGTGATTTTGCAGGCTAACGGAACTGAGCGACACTATTCACCTTTAGTCGGCTCATTTATCGCAACGAACAGCCTAATAAGGTCTGCGGCTTCCTTTTAGATTGAAAAGCTTTCTTAAAACCGCTCATAGCGACTGTGAGTTCCGTTAGAAACGTCGAACCACCGGCTGAGCGGATACTGCACACATGAGCCCCCTCCGTTCGCTAATTTTAGCTTACGCCTGGTTCAGTTGTGCTCAAGTGTTCGAATGCTCCGTTCGTATAGCAGTGGCAGTCGGGCGCTTCTGTAGTCGTACCTTGCGTTGCGATTCTTGATCGGATACATGACTGGTTCATCCAATCTGTTGGTGAATGGTTATTGACAGCGGTTGGGAGGCTGTGCTATGATAAACAACGTTCGCTGCAAAACATCAATCGCATATTATGGGGCCATAGCTCAGCTGGGAGAGCGCCTGCCTTGCAAGCAGGAGGTCAGCGGTTCGATCCCGCTTGGCTCCACCATCATTTGACTCATCGTAGCAGCTATTCAGGCTGTTTTTTTTATGATAAAGTCCCGATTTGTGTGATTTGTCGTACAAACTGCACCCCTCGTCCATGAAATTACCTGCTTTGTACGATTCATCGTACAAAATCAGAGGTTTGAATGATTAGACGATTAGATGTATACTATAAATCGTACAAACGTCTTAAATCTATAGGTAAAGCATCATTTTTGTGTGATAAATCGTACAAAGTCAATTTGTGGCGAAGCACGCCCCGTTCATTTCTGCCTAAGCAGGAATATTCGGGGCGTTTTTTTTATTCGAAGGAGGTAGAAATGATGAGTTTTCAAACGGAGCATGAAAAATGGATCAAGCGCCACTTGAATCAACGGCAAGGAGAACGAAAGGATGCATTGAAGCGAGGGCACGGCTACGGAAACCGATTGTTTGCAGAGAAAATCTGGTGGCCATTGGTAGGGAATTTTCAAAACCTGCATCCGGAATACGAGGTGCTGGATTGGCGAGGACGATCGTATTTTGTGGACTTCATGTGGATATTGGGAGCGCTTCGTTTTGCATTCGAGATTATGGACTATGGCTCACACGGCAAAGATCGCACAAAATATCGGATGGATCTGAATCGCGGTCTGTTCCTTCAGTCACAGCAATGTCACCTGATATTGATTTCGCTTGATGAAATGAAAGAAAATCCTGTGTTCATTCAATCCATGCTGCGTAGTATGCTGGCCCCTTATCTCGCTTCCGGGAAGCCTGTAATGGAATCGTTCACAAAAATAGAACGAATGCTGATACGATATGCATCAAGCCATAACCGAGTGATCAGACCAGCGGAAGCGGCCATCGAGCTCGATCTGCACAAGCAAACGGTCATCAAGTACTGCCGAGAGTTGGTAGGCAAGGGAAAGCTTCGTCCTGTTCCTGCCGGGAGCTCGAACAAAATTTATGCGTATGAGCTTCTGGGATCTATTTTTCATTTCGAATTGCTGATGTAATCTTACATCCTCACATATCCACCAAACTATGTGAAATGTGCAGTTTCTTTAGTCTTCCCTTATAACAGGGGCTGTGGAGGTTTGTACGATTTGTCGTACAAACAACACCTTCATGCAGTGAATTTGTCTGCTTTATACGTTTTGTCGTACAAAATCGAAGTTTTGCATGAGCTGACCATGATTTTTGTATGATAAATCTTACAAATTGTCTGGAATCACCGAATTCACGACGGTATTTGTACGACAAATCGTACAACATGATAGCATGAGCGAAGCACGGCCCGAGCATTTCTGTCCCCGAACCCTGAATTGTCAACTGGACCTGCCCCAAAACAATTGTCGAATGACCAGGCATCTATCCTCTAGTATCCTTGAAATATGTGAAGGCGCAATTGAAGTTTTGGTTTGGCGAGGGTATCTTTTTGGACGCCCCGGCTTCCGATCCTAGATGCAGTATTGAATAAAGCAACGAACGACATGTGGATCAAATTGCGTACCGCTATTACGTTTGAGCTCAACAATGGCATGACTAGCAGATAAACCTTTCCGGTAACATCGATCAGATACCATGCTGTCGAACGCATCGAGTACAGCGCATATTCTCGCAAAATATGGAATGTTTTCGCCGGATAAGCCGTCAGGATATCCTCGGCCATCCCAACGCTCATGATGAAAGAGGATGGTCTCAAGAACACGGTTGTCGACCTCTTCGGCAAAGGTCATTGCAATGCGAGCGCCTTGAACCGGGTGCTTCTTCATCGAGTTCCATTCATGATCATTCAATGCCCGTTCCTGATTCAGGATTGAAATCGGGGTGGACAGCTTGCCAATATCATGCAAATAGCAGCCTTGAATAAGTTGGATACGTTCTTTGTCGCTTAAACCTAACACGGAGGCGAATTTGTCCGCGAGCTTCGCCAATCGAATACTGTGCTTGTAAGTACAAGCGCTTTTTCTTTTCAGTTTTGTCATATACGACCTTGCACGATCCGAAAGAAGGGCTTGTATTGTCGATGTCTCTCTCTTTTCTGTTACAGTCAACATGGTCAATCACGTCCTAAATGTTCTTTTGCGGTCAGTTTGGATTCAATCCTTCTGTCTTCGTGCAGGTCCGTATCATTTCGCGTCTGTGCCAAATCGAAGTCAAGGGAAGAAGCAATACTTGAGCGGTCTTCTTCTCTGCATATTCCACCAGCTGGACGATGAACAATAGAGGGGCTGTACGATTTGACAATACCGGTCTGGCCGTTGCTCAGTCTGATTACGTGGGTTACAGGATACACATTGATCAATTTAAGAAAAATATTCACAAGGTCGGCGCGAAAATAATGATTTCCTGCGGCATAAAACAGCTCAATGGCATCGACAGCTTTATATGGGCTCCGATACGGCTTGGGCGAGATGAGTGCATCATATAGATCCGCGATGCCAACTATCTGTGCGTAACAGGGAATGTCCTTGCCAGTCAGTCGATAAGGGTAACCTGAGCCGTCGAATTTTTCATGATGAAGCAGGGCGCATAACGCAGAGCGTTCCGGCACGCCATTGATATTGCGCAACATGTGGTACCCGTCGACAGTATGGTGCGTAAGCAGCTCTCGCTGCTTGCCTGTCAGATGCTTGTCGCTTCGCAGAATAGAAGCAGGGACCTTGAGCATCCCGATATCATACAGCAGCGAACCGATGAGCAGTTCCAACATTCCAGCATTGTCGAAGCCGTACTCTGTCCCTATCATTCCGGATAATATGGATACGTTTACGCAGTGCTCCAGTAGAGATGGTTCGCTCTCATGCAGTTGATTCAGCAGTTCCACTACCATGGGCTCATGAGAAATATCTAACATCGTTTTGCGGTATATGCGTTTAAATGCGGATTCCTTTCTTGCATGAAATGGGAATATAGAAATCGATGGATGCTCCAGCTTATGAATAATAACATTGATGATGTTTTCTTTTCGATGACGCAATGGCTTGATGCGAGCTTCCTTCATGCTTGCTTCTGGTTCTGGCTCACAGTCTACATATACATCGGAGATTCCCCGTTCGATCAGACGTTTTATATAGTGCTTGGTCAGTATTGTTCCGCCGCTGAGCATGACAGTGCCATTGTGCGTGACAATCGATTCAGCAAGTTTGTCGCCTTCCCTTAATTGATGAACGCTGACTTTGATCATTCAATATCCTTCCTTTCGCTGCGAAGCGTATGCTTTGCGCTATTCATGTTCACAGGATATCATCGGGAGGGTCGATTTTATATTCTCACATCGGATAGAAAAAGGTATCCTTAAGGATACCTTCTTTCTTACAAATAAAACGGTGTCGAAATCATACCAAATGGTGTAAAATATGAGGGTGTCCAGTTTACAGCAAAACAGGTGATCGATATGTACAGAGAGAGCGTGCCCAATCATGCCGATAATTCGTTGCTAAGTGGGCGAGAAGATGAAATCGCGGCATTTGTCAACGAATTAACGAAGTCAAGCGGCAAAAGATTAATCAACATTTATGGAACAGCCGGAATCGGCAAAAGTTATCTTATGGAAGAACTTGTCCGTCAAGCGCGTATGAGAGACACGCTCGTATTCTTTCTGGACGGCGATAGTTTTGCAGTAAGTCCCAGTTCATTTTGTAAGCAATTGTGGACATGCATGGGTAACACAGCTTCTGATGATGATGAATCGTGGTTTGACAGATGTTTGATCGAATTGTGCAGAATTGCGGAGAAGCAGCGTGTCGTACTTTTTTTGGACGCCTACGAGAGAATGGATGAAGTGGACCAGTGGCTTCGAAACTACTTTCTCAAGCACC
This sequence comes from Xylanibacillus composti, assembly GCF_018403685.1. Lineage (NCBI taxonomy): Bacteria > Bacillati > Bacillota > Bacilli > Caryophanales > Paenibacillaceae > Xylanibacillus > Xylanibacillus composti. The sequence continues at coordinate 2,180 of NZ_BOVK01000036.1, read as the reverse complement.
TCCACCTAAACGTTCTGATCGTAATTGCAGGGAGAAGCCCGCTATCGGAGCCATGGCTTTTGTCTCCTGTATGGAGACAGATTATCTTGCGTATACAACTAACCGAACTGACATATGAAGAAGTGGAGCATTATGCAGTCAATAACGGAATCCGCAACAACGACGACATTCATCGGTTGTGGCGTTATTCGCAAGGGCATCCGTTAACCATGTCGCTCTTTGCATTCTTTTTGCAGGAGAAAGACAGGGCTGGATCGGCCATGGAATTCAGCGACCATGAACCCTTGCACTATATTATCGAGCAATGGCTTAGAGAGGTTCCAGGCGTCGGCATGAGGCCAATTATCGAAGCGGCTTCCGTGTTAAGATATTTCAATCAGGAGAGCTTGTCTTTCGTGATTAACGAAGAAATTTCGAACGCCGATTTCCGTCGCCTCGTTCGCTTCTCATTCGTGAGAAAAGTTGACCGTGGCTGGACAATTCATCCCCTAATGAGAGATAGCATCAATAAGGAGCTCTTCGCAAGAGCACCGAAGCACTATGAGCAAATTAGGAACCATGCCATGCGATATTTTTATCAGAGTCTGCTAGAGAACCATTCGCTGGGATCAGATGACTCGAAGGAAATGTATGAGCTGCAGAGCTTTATAGGAGATGCGCTCATAAGGAGTTTTTTGAACTGGTTTGAGGTGGAGCCCCGACGATTCGAGCCGATTGGAGAGTACGGCTTGGAAGAGCTCGAGCGTTACGTGGAACGGCGCTTCAAAGAGGCGAAGGATTCGCAGATAGAGCTTTATGATCTGCATTCGAATCAATACTTTCGCTATCACATTTCGAAGAAAGAGGCATGCTATACCGCGAAGTGGCTCGACTTCCGCACGCTTTTTTCACTTGGTTATGATGTCATTCGCGTTATGAGGGATAATGACGGCAGTATCATCGGACTTGCCACTATCATTCCGATCAACCGGAAGACACTCCCCTATTTACGGGAATGTCCAAGGGGGAAGGCTTACTTCACTGGTCTGTCTGAGGAGCAGGTTCGTCGCTTCGCCGTTCCGGAAAATGAGCGAGCCGGTTGGTTCATCGAGACGATTGATACAGTGGATTATTCGGATAAGTCGCAGCAAACAGCGGTCGGTTACCTGCTCTATTCGGTATTGTTGTCAGGTGAACTTGTCATCGAATCGCCTGCGCCCTTGCCATACTATATAGATACGCACCTCAGTCTGGGCTTTGAAATTGTACCGCACGGCACGCATACGAATTATGATGGTATTACCCCAACGCCAACCTTCGTCCTGAACCTGGATAAAAATAAACTGCTGCGCAAAGCCCAAAAGATGCTGCAAATCAGTCAGCCGTTGGGCGATTTGATGAACGTTGAAACTTTTCAAGTTTCTCCTCAAAGCGCTGCGCACGAAATGACACAGACCATGCAAGGCGACAACTTACATGCTTCACTTACCGCACGCGAGAGAGAGGTGGCCAACCTGCTTGAAGAAGGACTTACGAATCTTGAAATTGCTTCAAGGCTCTTTGTAAGCGAGGCCACGGTGAAAAAACACATGAAGTCGATGCTCCACAAGTTGGGTGCTGCCAATCGTACGCAACTGCTGAAAAAGCTTATGAGACATTGAATTTCCAGCCGTTGGTGGGCTTGGGTAGTCTATCGAAGAAACGGTCTCCCCAATGGAAGACGTTATGACCGAGGTTTTCAATGAAAAACGGAAATAACCGTTACACGGTGAATATGGCGCAGTATGCGCATTAAATTACCTGAGGAAATAGCGTTCTTTTGCTGGAAGACTAACAGGGCTCCTTCTCGGCTCTTTCATGATGTTCTTACATTTTTGCACCTGTTGGACTGTCACTAGAGATTGTGTATAATTTATACGATTTTTCATACAAACCACTCGCTTATCCGAGTGAGTTTTTTTGTTTTGTACGATTTGTCGTATAAAATCAGAGGCTTGCCTAGATGGATGATGATAGTTGTATGATAAATCGTACAAATCGTCATGAAAATGCGAATCCAGTGCAGGTTTTGTATGACTAATCGTACAAAGTTATATTTTGATGAAGCGCGTCCCGGTCATTTTTTCCTGAGTAGGAATGACCAGGGACGGTTTTTTTTAACCAACAAGGGGCGACAACGAGAGTTGAGTCCGTATAATTGT
>NZ_BOVK01000035.1 GCF_018403685.1 Xylanibacillus composti | reverse complement strand
TTCGCGGGGCCCGATTGAACTGAACCCGAAAGTGAAGCGTTGCTCCGAAGCCACCTCAAATACTTTCACAGGGCCCGGCATATAACAGAATCAACGCAGTCAATTCTATTATGCTATAAAGGGAAAGCCCTCCTGCACACCGACGGCAGAAGCGGCTTCCCCCCTCACTTAATCAAGCCATCAAGCTTGATTGTTGCTGCCAAACAATACAATCTTAGATTTGACAACCTCTACCATTGCTTTCTTGGCAGGCCCTAAGTATTTGCGAGGATCGTATACCTTCGCATCCTTGTTCAGAACTTCACGGATAGTTTCCGTGCAGGCTACTTGGTTCTCCGTGTTGACATTGATCTTGCCAACCCCTGCTGCAATCGCGCGACGGATCATGTCGTCAGGCACACCGGAACCGCCATGCAGTACGACGGGAACAGGAATCTTGCTCGTGACTTCTTCAATGATGTCAAAGCGAATACTTGGCTCACCGGCGTACATGCCGTGAGCAGTACCTACAGCAATCGCCAAAGCGTCAACGCCAGTTTCTTCCCAGAAGCGAATCGCCTCGTCAGGCTTCGCCAATGCCGCGTCTGCTTCATCAACGCTGATATCGTCCTCCACGCCACCAATCGTGCCAAGCTCGCCTTCTACCGATACACCCATCGCATGAGCTGCCTTGACAATTTCTTTGGTCATCGCGATGTTTTCTTCGTATGGATGGTGCGAACCGTCGAACATTACGGACGAGAAGCCTGCGCGAATACAAGCCATTGCTACTTCAAAGCTGCTTCCGTGGTCAAGATGGAGCGCGATCGGCAGACCGGATTTCTTCGCAGCTGCTTCCGCCATAGCTACGGTGTATTCCATCCCCATATATTTCAAGGCGCCTTCGCTGACACCGTAAATAAAAGGTGACTTCAATTCCATAGCTGCTTCCATGATCGCCTGGGCGAATTCCAGGTTGTTCATGTTAAATTGGCCTACGGCAAACTTCTTTTCTTTTGCTTTCGGCAAAAATTCGTTCATTGACACAAGTGGCATGGTTTTCTTCCTCCTCAGAAAGTGGTTATCTCTGTTATTCTTGCCAGCCGAAAATCATACTATTTCATTATAACACAATCCCTTAACATTTGGTAAGACAAGCTTGAAAATCAAGTTTTTGAAAGCAGGGCTTGCGCAAGGCTACACCTCAAGGAACATCCCAGCTCGATACAGTGAGCTCGCAATCCCTAGATTCAGATTAGGCGCACCGGCGAAAAATCCATTGGTTAACGGAAATTAATGGGCTTATTATACTGTTTCTCCAACATCGATATTTGGATTGCGGAACTAAGTGGTCTAATAACTATGCTATGCCTGGAGAATGTGGGTTCAGTATCAAAAGTAAGGCCGTAAAATTCCGTTATCCCTAGAACCACGCTGCTTCATTCGCATATACATCCCTTTTTTCCCGCTATATATCTGCAAGGTTCATTATACTGGTTGCCGCGTACCTTGAAAGCTCCTTACTCTCGTTACGACGCGCCTCGACGCGTGTCTGAATCTCCGCATATACCGTCACTGGGCCGATTGTGAACAAGATGCGCATGCCCTTCTGCCTGCTAGGATGACCTAGAACCATGCATCCTTCGGATCAAAAAAAATGACCCTTAGAATAAGGATCATTTCCTTTACGCTCTGATTTGAGGTTCAGCCAGCTGCTCGTTGACCGCCATGCGCAGCTCATCGATATCAAATGGCTTGGTAAAGTGCATGAGCGCGCCCAGCGCAGTGGCTTCGTTGATCATGTCCAGCTCGCCGTATGCGGTCATCATGATCACCTTTGCATCGCTGTCAATCGATTTGATATGCTTCAAGATCTCCAAACCATCCATGCCTGGAATCTTCATATCCAGCAAGACCAAGTCAGGCTTCTCTTTCTTGACAATTTCAAGTGCCAATTTGCCGTTGGAAGCTTGAAAGGTCTCATACCCTTCACTGCTGAATACCTCAACCAGCAACACCCGAATTCCGTTCTGATCATCTACGATTAGCACTTTCTTCTTATCCAACTGAATTACCTCCGCCATACGTACTAGAAATGCAAGTGAAACGTTGGTAAACCAAAGTTGTTCTAGTACACATTCGCTGCGAATAAAGGATATCCTGCACGATAGAAGAAAAAAATGTATTACTTCCGCTGCATGGAAGCTTTGACAAACTCACGGAAAAGCGGCTGCGGCCGGTTCGGGCGGGACGTAAATTCCGGATGAAACTGTACGGCCAAGAACCAAGGGTGGTCCGGTATCTCCACGATCTCCACTAATCTGCCGTCCGGCGAGGTGCCGGAGATTTTCATGCCAGCTTCTTCAATCATTTCGCGGTACTCGTTGTTGAACTCGTAGCGGTGCCTGTGACGCTCATACACCAGCTCGTCCTGATAGCAGGCCATCGCCAGAGAATTCTCAGCCAGCTTGCAAGGGTATAAGCCCAGGCGCATGGTGCCGCCAAGGTCTTCGATATCCTTCTGCTCCGGAAGCAGGTCGATGACGGGATATGCCGTGGCCGGGTTGATCTCAGAGCTGTTCGCTCCTGCCAGTTTGACCACATGGCGGGCGTATTCCACGACTGCCACCTGCATTCCCAAGCAAATGCCGAAGAATGGCACACGGTTCTCGCGGGCGTAGCGAATCGCCGCCACCTTGCCCTCGATGCCGCGATCGCCGAAGCCGCCGGGAACCAAGACACCGTCCACACCGCCAAGAAGCTCATTCACATTCTCGTCATTCACTTCCTCCGCGTTCACCCAGCGAATGTTCACTTCCGTGTCCGCAGCAATCCCTGCATGTCCCAAAGCTTCGACAATGCTCAAATAAGCGTCATGCAACGAAACGTACTTCCCGACAATGGCAATCTCCGTACGATGCTTGAGATTTTTGATATGGTTAACCATTTGCTCCCACTCAGTCATATCGAGCGGCTTAGCCGGAAGCTTCAAGTAATTGACGACAATTTCATCCAGGCCTTCATCCCGCATATTCAGCGGCACTTCATACAGGTTATCGGCATCTCGCGCCTCGACAACCGCATTCGCGTCGATGTCGCAGAACAGCGCCAGCTTGCGCTTCATTTCATCGGTCAGCGGATGCTCCGTCCGGGTCACAATTACCTGCGGCTGGATCCCAATGCTCCGCAGCTCCTTCACGCTGTGCTGGGTCGGCTTCGTCTTCACCTCTCCCGCAGCCTTCAAATACGGGATCAGGGTAACGTGAATATACATGACATTCTCGCGTCCGATGTCACTCTTGATCTGCCGAATCGCTTCGAGGAACGGCAAGCTTTCAATGTCCCCGACGGTGCCGCCGATTTCTGTAATGACGACATCCGACTGCGATTCCCGCGCCGCGCGGAATACCCGATCCTTGATTTCATTCGTAATATGCGGAATAACTTGGACCGTCCCGCCCAAATATTCCCCCCGACGTTCCTTCGTAATAACGGACGAATAAACCTTGCCCGTTGTCACATTGCTGTTTTTGGACAGGTTGATGTCAATGAAGCGTTCATAATGGCCCAGGTCAAGATCCGTCTCCGCGCCATCATCGGTCACAAACACTTCACCGTGCTGATAAGGGCTCATAGTCCCTGGGTCTACGTTGATATAAGGATCGAACTTTTGGATGGTTACCTTCAATCCACGATTTTTCAACAGCCTGCCGAGCGACGCTGCGGTGATTCCTTTGCCCAGGGAAGAAACCACGCCGCCTGTTACGAAAATGTACTTCGCCACCTTATTGAACCTCCTGATTGTTCAGTATGAGCCCAAAAAAGAACCCGCGAAACCCAGCGGCACTCCTATCCGCTGCGAAATTCCATTCGCGGGACCTGCTTCACCCGCTTCACCAAAGACGAGATGTTGTCCTGAGGGGACTTCATCGGCGTTATCTGCGGGACTCGTCTATAATACCGGTATTCTTCCTGAAAACCCCGGCCATTAAAAAAATAAAGCACTCCCGATATCATCGAGGCACTTTAATCGAACGATTAAATATATTGTAAACGATTAGCCCATGCAATAGTTTACTCTGTGAAAAAGGGGATGTCAAGCGAACATCCCCCTCTTGTCACGCTTTAGTTAAAGTCATCCTCATCCGACTCGTCGCTGTCGAAATCTTCGTCGGATTCCTCATCCAGATCCTCGTCCAGATCCTCGTCTTCGAGATCCTCGTCGACTTCGTCGTCAACCTCGTCGTCCAGATCTTCATCCGTGTCGCTATCGTAATCGTCACCGTCAACTTCCTCGAAATCGCTGTCGTCATCGGTGTCTTCATCGGTGTATAGGTCTTCGTCCTCGTCGTCATCGTCATCGTTGATGATTCTCGGACGGGTTGCATTGCCCAATGCATCCTCCGCTTTATCAAGCGGATACCAACGCTTCAATCCCCACAGGTTGCTGCCGACACACGCAAATCGTCCATCGATGTTGATTTCCGTGTACAGCTGGGCGATCAAGTCCATCATCTCATCTTCGGCAATCCCTTTAATCTTGGCCACTTCCTGCATCAGGTCGCGATAGTAATAAGGGGTGTTCGCCGCTTTCAGAATAAGAAAAGCCAGATCAACCATGGGCATTTCTCTTGCTCGTTCCGGAGTAATCTTAAGCGATTGTGCATTGCTCATCCTACGCACTTCCTTTCGGCATTCTTACGTCAACAAGCCGTTATCATCATATAGTTAACCTTATTTTCGCGGAAAATGCAACCAAAGCCGGCTATGTCCTCTGCATTCCCCTTAAGTTGCGCTGGAACAAGCTCATCTGAACGCCCTGCAGGATGTCTGCCGTACCATTTTTGCCTATGTACAGGAAAAAGCGAAGAGACCTATGCATCCCCTCGCCTTCGACTGTATCCGCCCCGTCTGCCGGAAGAAACGGGGCCTTGCTTTACCTGCACATAAAAGACCCGAATGGTCCTCCCTTCATCCTATGTCCACCAAGCGCATTTGACACCCGTTACGTCGCCTATTCCACGCCCATTCCGATGCGCAAGCTAACCATCTTCCCGCTGACGACATACAATAGGAAATCAACACTGTCCGGGAGGTTGGGCTTTTCATGAATACCGACACATGGCTGAAACGGCTGCATCGGCAGATGGACTCCGGCAGCAGGCACACCCAGCTGATCCGCTTCCGCAAACGCAAGGATTTCGAGCAGTGCATGGCCAGACTGAAACAGTTGAAAGCCAGATGGCCGAGGTTTCGCGCTATTGAGGCCTTCCCTTTCATCTGCACGCTGCGCTGTTCCTTACGCACAACTTCCGGACTGCATGGTCCAAGACTGTTGTTCGAACCTGACTGGAGGCTCTCGCTGCATGCGTATTCCCCTTTCCAAGAATCGCACAAAGAAACCAAAACAGTGCCTCCGCGCATACCTTGGGGCGTACGTCAGATCGGCGCCCACAAGCTATGGAAAACGACAAAAGGCGAGGGCATCCGCATTGGCGTTATCGATACTGGCACCGATGCCAGCCACCCCGATTTGAAAGGACGGGTAGTCGGCGGTGTCAACGTGCTGCATCCGTATGCGCCGCCCGCCGACGACAACGGACACGGCACGCATATCGCGGGCACAATTGCGGCATGCGGCGGCAGCCACGGGATGACAGGCGTTGCCCCCGCAGCCAGCCTGTATGCGGTGAAGTCGTTCGATCGACACGGCTCTGCCTATTTATCGGATATTGTCAAAGGCATTGAATGGTGTGTCCACAACGAGATGGATATTATCAATATGAGCTTTGGCATGACCGATTCCAGTCCGACCTTGCGCGAGGCCGTCAAGCAAGCCGTACGGTCCGGCATCATCGTATGTGCCTCATCCGGCAATGACGGAAAAACCGGCATCATTGACTATCCTGCCCAGTACAAGGATACAATCGCGGTGGGCGCTACAGAAAAAGGCCGGTACATCGCGGCATTCAGCAATCGGGGCGAGCGCATTGATATCTATGCTCCGGGTGATCGCATCGTCTCCACTTGGCCCAAGGGACGCTATGAGACACTGAGCGGCACCTCTATGGCGACTTCCCATGTAACAGGTCTCATTGCCCTGTTGATGGCCTGCAAGCGCAAGGGCGTCCGCCCAACGACTATTCGCCGCCTGCTTCGCCAAACCGCCAGAGCGGTCAGAAGCCGCTCAGAAGGAAGAACAGGCGATGGAGAGATTGATGGTCCGGCTGCCTACCTGTCTCTTCTAGCACATCTTGGCAAATCCGCACAGCGGTCGAAACGGCGCTCCAGGCTGCGTGAACGCAAGCAGGCCCGTCCGAAGACAGGCCTGACCGGCAGCAAAGCTGCCGTATCTGCAAGGATGGGCATTACATCCGTTCTGGAGCGGAAACACCGACGAGACGCAGGACGTTTCGCAGTACAATCTGCAAGGCCTCTAACAACGCGAATCGCGCGCGTGTCAAAGTCTCGTCCTCGGTAATGACCCGTTCCGCCTTATAATAGCTATGGAACTGTGAAGCCAATTCATACACGTATCGGATTAGCCGATGGGGCGCATACTGCTCCGCAGCTACCCGCACTTCTTCTTCGAGCTCGGCCAGTTTTTTGAGCAGGGCGAATTCGGATTCCAGCTTGAGCGCGCTGACGTCTGCAGCCTGCCCCGGCTCCCGCTTGATGCCTTGCTCCTCCGCCTGGCGGAAGATGCTGCAAATCCGCGCATGCGCATATTGCACATAGTATACTGGATTGTCATTCGACTGTGAGACGGCCAAATCCATATCAAAATCCAAGTGGGAGTCGATCCCCCGCATGGTGAAGAAATAGCGGACAGCATCCACGCCTACCTCATCCATGAGATCTTCCATCGTCACGGCCTTCCCGGTCCGCTTGGACATTTTGACCTTTTCGCCGTTTTGGTACAAGCTGACCATCTGGGCGATCAGCACGGTCAGCCGGTCGGGATCGTAGCCGAGCGCTTCCATGGCCGCTTTCATGCGCGGAACATAACCGTGGTGGTCGGCACCCCATATATTGATCAGCCTGTCGAAGCCCCGTTCGAATTTATCCCTGTGATAGGCGATATCCGGCGTCAAATACGTGTAGCTGCCGTCGTTCTTAATCAGCACTCGATCCTTGTCATCGCCATAGTCCGTCGTGCGCAGCCACAGCGCTCCTTCGTGCTCGAAGGTTTGCTTCTTCTGCTTCAGTTCCTCCAGCACTTGCTCCGTCTTGCCTGCTTCATACAGCGAGGTCTCACTGAACCACTGGTCGAACGAAACGCGGAACCGCTTCAGGTCGCGCTTGATCTTGTCCAGTTCCCGCTCCAACCCGTAGCTTCGGAAGAATGCCCGCCGCTCCTCCTCCGGCAGTTCGAGCAGGCTGTCACCCTTCTCCTCAGCCAGTTCCTTGGCAAATTGGACAATGTCTTCGCCGTGATAGCCATCCTCCGGCATAGCCGCTTCCCGGCCGAGCGCCTGCAGGTAGCGTGCCTCAATCGAGGCTGACAAATTGGCAACCTGATTGCCGGCATCATTGATGTAGTACTCGCGCGAGACACGATATCCTGCAAAGTCTAGCAGATTGCACAAGGCGTCGCCTACCGCTGCTCCCCGTGCATGGCCCAGGTGCAGGCTGCCGGTAGGATTGGCGCTGACAAATTCCACTTGGATCCGTTCGCCGCCGCCGAGGTCGATTCGCCCGTAATCGTCACCCGCCTCCAATATTTGCGGCACGATCCGATGCAGATAATGATTGTTCATGTGAAAATTGATAAACCCCGGACCGGCAATATCCACTCTCGAGACGTAAGCTTTGCCTGTATCCAGGTGCTTCACAATCGCTTCTGCAATGGCACGCGGGTTCTGCCTGGCTATTCGCGTGAGCTGCATCGCTGCATTCGTGGCGAAGTCCCCATGCTCCTTCTCCTTCGGGGTTTCCAGCACGATCTCCGGCACATCCGCATCACCTGCAAGGCCGGAGGCGGTAATGGCCCTCGCTATTTCCTCTTTCAACGTCTGCTTCACTTGCTCCATGACATTATTCATCCTTGTTCCTCCCGTATCGTAAGCCTGAGCTTGAAATCGCCTGCCCGTTCATCGCCGACCCAAAGGATATACGACCAGGAAGCCTGTCCGTATCCGTGATCATCCAAAGCTACCTCCCAGCCCGTTGTCTGAGTCATCAATGACAGCCGGGTATGCGGGGTATGATAGAAACCGCTGTGCTTGCCATTCTGAGAAAAGGTTTGTTCCGCTGTCACGTCACCGTGTCGAATAATGCGGATTTCATTCGGGCGCACCTTCACTGTAGTGATCGTACTCCCCATAGAAGCGACATCCGGTTCGCGATAACGGTAATATGCGGCGTCCGGCTTGCGAAACATTTCTGCCCGAGCGGTTTGCACCATGGTCTCTCCTTGATGGCTGCTTTCTATGCATATTTCAACCTGCTGCCCCGGCATTGGACATCGCCTCTTTCCTCAAAGCTGCTAGCAGTAGACTCGCCTACCGAACGCAGAAATTATCCATCCAATGAAAATTATCTACTATTATATAGGTGCTGGTTCGAAAATGGAATTACGGCACTATGTTATAATAATTCCCTTTGCAAAGCAATACTAGCAGCAAGAGTACAAGTGGCGGCGCTTGGACCATTCAACCCGACCGGATAAAAGAGAAAAGCAAGCCCTCTTCGCGGCTTGCGCAAAGGAAGGGCTTGCTTGCGTGAAAAATGCTTGCTTTTAGCTTTGCTACGACTACTTTTTCAGCAACTCGGCAATGACTTGCACGCTTTCGGCACGATTGGCCACGCCTTGCGGAACGAACTGGTTGTTGCCGCGACCTTGCAGCAGACCCAGCTCAGCCGCGCCGCCAACCGCTGCTCTCGCCCATTCGCTGATGGATGCACTGTCCTCGAAGCTGGATGCTGTCGAGGCTCTCAGCGTTTCACCCGTCTTATGCTCATACGCCTTCACAATCATCAACGCCATCTCTTGGCGAGTAATGGTTGCATGCGGCGCAAATTCTGTCGCACTGCGACCAGACACAATACCCGCTTCATAAGCAGCCGCCACAGCTTCCGCATACCACCGGCTCGCATCCACATCGGCAAATGGCGCCTGTCCACGTGCCTCAAGGCCAAGCGCCCGCACGATCAATGCCGCGAACTCTGCACGGGTCACATTTTGCCTAGGCGCAAACTCGTCTACGCTAATACCCGCTACAATGTGCTTCGCAGCCATGCGCTTGATGACATCGGCAGCCCAATAGTCCGCGCTGACATCGTCAAAGATCTTGTCATATTCCAATACTGCATACGTGCTGAAATGAGCGATCTCCGCTGTCATCTCGTTATTGGCCAAAGCTCCGCCGGCATATTCCAGCGTACCGTCATTTGCCAGGAAGTACATGCCCAGCAAATCTTCAACATGCCCGCTTTTTACTCGCAGTGTCAAGCTTAGCGGTTCTTCGAAATCGGCCAGCGCAATCACCCCGTCTCCCTTAACAATGGACAGGGTGAAGCTGTATACGGTGCTGGCCGCCTTCAAACCTGCTTTATTCTTGCCTTTTGCTCTCTCCAGAAGCTGCGTTTGATCTTCCTCTGCAACTTCATCGAATTCAAAGGCGATTTGCGCATTTGCCAGTTCCTCATCATTGAGCAATGCTTTCAATTGTTCCAGAACGCTGCCCGGAATCTGAATCGTGAAGTCCTCACCGTCGATCTTCAGCTTGTTGCCGCGATTGATCGCAGCCGCATTGGCCGGCAGCAGAACTTTCTTCTTGCCTTGGGCGATTGTAACGGCAATGACGCCGTTCACCGCATTCGGGTTCGTGATAACGACAGCGTCCTCGTCTACGGATCCGCCTCCGCCGATAGGTCCGCCTCCAGAACCTCCGCCGCCTCGGGAAGCCCGAAGAACAGTAAGGTCAAAGCGCTTGGTCGCTGCGTACACGTCCTGCGTCACAGTAGCCGTCAAGTACACATCTGTGGTTACAGAAGGCCGAGTCACAACTCCGCTCGTAGAAATGATGTTCTCATTGCTGGAAGCCCATGTAATGGTACTGCCATATTGGCCTTTTGTCGGCAGATAGACATCTCTTGTCACGGAAGTATACGTGTCGTTGCCTGAGAAGCCGATTTGCAGTCGCGCCGTATCTTGCATAGTATTCTCTTCTTCTTGTGTTGCGGCTTCAAACCTTATATTGTCCAGATATAATCTACCTGCGAAATCACTCTGACCATCCGCGAAAATTAATAACATATTGCGGAGCTCCATATCGTCCGTAATATTGCCAATTGAATGCAGATCAAGTTTGACTAAATAATGATAGAGTCCATCTTCTGTAACTGTAGCCCGTTCCAACTCAGCAAAATTAATGGTAAACGTATCGGTAGCCTGCGCCCAATACCCAGCACTCGGTGGTTGGAAAACAAGATTTATGGACATAGAGCCTTCTGTAGCACGCTCTGGCTTAAGATATAGATCGAACACCACATAGTCATAATAGCTGCGAATCATGTCTTGCTTCCAGAAGTCTAGGCGAGAAGCCGATGCCCAGCCATCGCCAGGCTTAACTTCAGGATATGCAAATTCCCAAGACAACGCCTTCGAACCATTGGCCTCTTCAATGGTCAAAGCGTTCTTCACGCCTGATTCGCCATGCCAGACCCAGTTCTGTCTAGTGCCATCCTCGAAATCCGAGGGAAGCTTTGCTTCGCCAAGCTCAGCATGCACAACAGGCAGTTCAATCTTGCTTCCAGAGAAAGTTATATTATCCAAATAAATAACATCGACATCCTCTGCAGCAACAAATAGAATAAGGTTATTTAAGATATGTCCATCGATGTTCTCCCCTATGGCTTGAATGGCCGGGGAATCCTCGGCGGTAATAGTCAGAACTGCTTTATAAGTACCATCGTCTTGTTCTACAAAGTCATCGGCAGCGATCTTAGACTGCTTGACCGGATTGACCCAGCTGCCTTGATTTTGCGGGATGGCTGCTATCCCCACAGCTGTAGGCTCTTCTACGGTCACATCAATGGATATTTCCTTCGCCCCGAGAATATTGGCTTCTGGGTTATATCCATCTGAGGAGATACGCACATTGCTCCAAAAATCGCCGTCGCCCATAGCATTGCTGGCGCTCATTCCGGAGATTTTGAGCATGTCGTTCTCATTCTCTATCGTGAGATCTTTCACAGGACTATCACTATTTACTCCGAAACCTTGCGTTGTCCCATCGTTAAAATCCCAAATCACTTCACTAAACGCATTGCGGTCAATTGGACGGTACGGAATCCCTTTAATTCTAGCGCGCATATACTCGCCAGAAGCGCTTAACTCTTCGATCACCCATACTTGGTCCTCGCCTGGATCCAAATCGGTTGCTTGAGATTTGCCCAGTTCAAATGGAACAAAAGCGCCCGATGTCTCGTTCTTATTCGTAAGAGACCAGTTAACCCAGCTGATGTTGTTTTCATTCAAAAATTCCAGCCATACGTCAGCTTCAGCCAAATACGGACCATTGTCTCCGCTTGCTTCGCTGGTACCCCACTCAGAAACAAAGACAGCAACGCCCTTCTCCAATGCGTATCTGGCATTGCTCATGACATTCCCTCTTTCCGAGCTTGGCGTTCCTGGCGGATAACTCTCGTCGGAAGCGCCATGTGTACCGGAATAGAAATGGACCGTGTACACGATATTATGGGAAGCGATAGGATTATCTGCAGCCAAATCTGGACGCTGGCTCCAGTTCGGACTCCCTACAATGATGATGTTGTCTCCTTTTTCGCGAAGCATGTCCACGATCGGCTCTGCATAGCTCTTGACTGCTTGCCAACCTGCTTCGTCATTCGTCAACCCTTTGCCCCCATTATTGTTCGAGCTTGGCTCGTTGGCCAATTCCCAGATAATATAATGAAACTTCGGGTGATCCTTATAAGTATCGGCTAGTTCCTCGAAGAAATCATATGCCCCCGCGTAAACCGGTTCATTCGGATCTCCTGGGGCATGCACATGCCAATCCACGATGACGTACATATCATGCGCGAAAGCGAATTCGATTCCGTCAATGACAAGGTCCTTTACGGAAGGTTTGGTTGCGTATCCGCCCTCCCCGACGTACATGGCCAACCGAATTACATTCGATTCCCAATCGTTGGCCAATGCTGCGAAGGCATTGTCATTCACGATTTCCGGGAACCATTGTAGCCCGTGTGTGCTCATTCCCCGGAGCTGAATTTTATTCCCTGCTTCGTCAGCCAATGTCATTTGACCATCGATCTCGATAACTTGCAGTTTACCTGCTTCTGATGGCTTCTTTACACTGTCATTACCCAGCAGCGCCGGACGCTCTGCTTCAGATTCGACCGGATCGTAAGAAGACTCCTCTGTCGCTGCGACTGCCACACCTGCGAACATCGTCGCAACCATGGACAGCACCATCAACATCGTCAGCATCTTCCGTAATGTGTTTTTGTTCACGCTGAAACCTCCCTAATCATAATAAAAGATGAAAATAATACCAGATATTCCTGCACGTTCTGCATTATTGTGAACGCGTGTTTACAAGCGATGTTTCGCCCCCTTCTCCTTTAATAATTAATCGAGTAGGAGGGGGCGG
>NZ_BOVK01000034.1 GCF_018403685.1 Xylanibacillus composti | reverse complement strand
ACCTGGTCGTCTACCAGGGGTCTTACCAATGTGGGAAATCTCATCTTGAGGGGGGCTTCACGCTTAGATGCTTTCAGCGCTTATCCCTTCCGTACTTAGCTACCCAGCCATGCCTCTGGCGAGACAACTGGTACACCAGCGGTACGTCCATCCCGGTCCTCTCGTACTAAGGACAGCTCCTCTCAAATTTCCTGCGCCCGCGACAGATAGGGACCGAACTGTCTCACGACGTTCTGAACCCAGCTCGCGTACCGCTTTAATGGGCGAACAGCCCAACCCTTGGGACCTACTTCAGCCCCAGGATGCGATGAGCCGACATCGAGGTGCCAAACCTCCCCGTCGATGTGGACTCTTGGGGGAGATAAGCCTGTTATCCCCAGGGTAGCTTTTATCCGTTGAGCGATGGCCCTTCCATTCAGAACCACCGGATCACTAAGCCCGACTTTCGTCCCTGCTCGACCTGTTCGTCTCGCAGTCAAGCTCCCTTCTGCCTTTGCACTCTCCGAATGATTTCCAACCAT
Organism: Xylanibacillus composti; assembly: GCF_018403685.1. Classification (NCBI taxonomy): domain Bacteria; kingdom Bacillati; phylum Bacillota; class Bacilli; order Caryophanales; family Paenibacillaceae; genus Xylanibacillus; species Xylanibacillus composti. Next base: position 1,107 of record NZ_BOVK01000034.1, on the reverse strand, counting down.
TCTGAGGGAACCTTGGGGCGCCTCCGTTACACTTTAGGAGGCGACCGCCCCAGTCAAACTGCCTGCCTGACACGGTCCCTGTACCGGCTTACGGTACCAGGTTAGAACTCGAATACAACCAGGGTGGTATCCCAACGGCGCCTCCACCGATGCTGGCGCACCGGCTTCCATGGCTCCCACCTATCCTGTACAGGTCGTACCCCAGTCCAATATCAAGCTGCAGTAAAGCTCCATGGGGTCTTTCCGTCTTGTCGCGGGTAACCTGCATCTTCACAGGTATTAAAATTTCACCGGATCTCTCGTTGAGACAGCGCCCAAGTCGTTACGCCATTCGTGCGGGTCAGAATTTACCTGACAAGGAATTTCGCTACCTTAGGACCGTTATAGTTACGGCCGCCGTTTACTGGGGCTTCGGTTCAAAGCTTCGCTTACGCTAACCTCTCCCCTTAACCTTCCAGCACCGGGCAGGCGTCAGCCCGTATACTTCGCCTTGCGGCTTCGCACAGACCTGTGTTTTTGCTAAACAGTCGCTTGGGCCTTTTCACTGCGGCCCCCTCGGGCTATTCACCCTACCGAGGCACCCCTTCTCCCGAAGTTACGGGGTCATTTTGCCGAGTTCCTTAACGAGAGTTCTTCCGCGCGCCTTAGCATGCTCTGCTCGCCTACCTGTGTCGGTTTGCGGTACGGGCACCTTCGCCTGGTTAGAGGCTTTTCTCGGCAGTATGAGGCCAAACCCTTCGGGTACTTCAAGTTCCCCTCCCCATCACAGCTCAACGTTACCAGTGCACGGATTTGCCTATGCACCCGCCTTACTGCTTGGACAGACCCTTCCATCCGTCTGCGGTCCTTCCCTCCTGCGTCACCCCATCACTCATAACGGCTACGGTGGTACAGGAATGTCTACCTGTTGTCCTTCGACTACGCCTTTCGGCCTCGCCTTAGGTCCCGACTGACCCTGAGCGGACGAACCTTCCTCAGGAACCCTTAGGCTTTCGGCGGACAGGATTCTCACCTGTCTTTTCGTTACTTATACCGGCATTCTCACTTCTGTACAGTCCACTGCTCCTCACGGTACAGCTTCCACCCGTACAGAACGCTCCCCTACCC
>NZ_BOVK01000033.1 GCF_018403685.1 Xylanibacillus composti | reverse complement strand
ACTCACAAGGAGTGCGACAAGCAAGGGTTTTTTGTTTGTCTCGGAAAATCAGATTTCAATCCACGCACTCACAAGGAGTGCGACCACAACACACTAGGCATCTACCCCACGCCAACCATATTTCAATCCACGCACTCACAAGGAGTGCGACCAGATGATTATCAATACGTTCTGAGCAATCCTCAATTTCAATCCACGCACTCACAAGGAGTGCGACGGTTTACTTCGATGACAATGCACTCGGAAAACGGGATTTCAATCCACGCACTCACAAGGAGTGCGACTCCCACACCTTCCATGCTTCATCAAAGTCTGTGATTTCAATCCACGCACTCACAAGGAGTGCGACGTTTTAACGGCTACAAAAAGCATATTGCTTTCGGATTTCAATCCACGCACTCACAAGGAGTGCGACATCTAGAGCAGGAAATGTACGAACAAGTATTATGATTTCAATCCACGCACTCACAAGGAGTGCGACCAAGAACACTTTTTCTCTACCATTTTGTACTTCTATTTCAATCCACGCACTCACAAGGAGTGCGACGCTAGGTAAGCTGGACGAAAAAATCCGCAAGGAAATTTCAATCCACGCACTCACAAGGAGTGCGACTTTCCGTACACCATCGATTTACTCGGCTCTTAGATTTCAATCCACGCACTCACAAGGAGTGCGACGGCGAGTATACGCCAGAGGAAGCCGTTGAAATCATTTCAATCCACGCACTCACAAGGAGTGCGACTGCAAAATAAGCTTCAAGGACACGATGCCGACACCATTTCAATCCACGCACTCACAAGGAGTGCGACTGATTTTTGTAGGCATTAACAACACATTGAGCTTTATTTCAATCCACGCACTCACAAGGAGTGCGACCCTTGGATGGACTCAGCATGCTTCATCCGATAAGCATTTCAATCCACGCACTCACAAGGAGTGCGACAACGGCATATTTTGAGATGACCGATGAGCAACGGATTTCAATCCACGCACTCACAAGGAGTGCGACATCGAGGTGATAGTATGATCGTTAATAAATTGAGTATTTCAATCCACGCACTCACAAGGAGTGCGACGATTCCATCCGTCTGCATAACGAATCGATCTGTCTATTTCAATCCACGCACTCACAAGGAGTGCGACGCCTCTCCTATTTTTTATGGAGGTGTAACCATGATTTCAATCCACGCACTCACAAGGAGTGCGACGGTTAGCGCGTGTTGGAATAATCGCATCTGGATATTTCAATCCACGCACTCACAAGGAGTGCGACCGTCACCCTTTCGGCTAACTGTGGCTTGAGATTTTATTTCAATCCACGCACTCACAAGGAGTGCGACAGCAAAAATCAAGAAAAAACTAGCATAAAAGAAAGGAGATTCCTAGATTTCACACGACAATGCGGATAAATGGAGCATATGCTTGATGAACAAATTGGACATACCTCCCAGATTATCCAATGAATCAAGGGGAATCAGGTGCGAACCTTCCAGGGATTTTATGTTCACTTCACATTCGCACCTGAAAGAGTAGACCACTATTTGGGTAATAGACTAAGGTTACAGTATGCGGCCCGTTGCTCTATAGCGTTATTCGTCATTACTGTGGAATCTCCTGCATCGGGTTAATCATGATGACAGCTGGCACAGTTGGTGAGAGCATGAGCCATGTCCACATGATACAGCGAGTGTACGTTGATATGTTAACTGTTCCTATCGCTCTCTTCCTTAGGTCAACCTCCCCATACACCCGGGTACGGACTAGTGGAAGAGGGAATTTACTAACTTCTTGAAACCAGTATAGTTTGCAATGAGCCAGAGGTAAAGCATTCTTCGGCAGAGTGCACCCGGATTGGGGAGGGGCCGTCGGTTTAGCCAAGTCCTTTAATTTCTAGGGGTATCTTCTTTAATTCCCACAATGAAATCCCTGTATACTATATGGTAGCACGACCAATTGTAAGCGTTTACACATTTATCAGGCATTCCGCACTTCATCTTACATCAGGAGGGATTGGCATGGCTTACAAGGTGTTGACAGAGGAGCAGGTACATCAATTCATGGAACGCGGTTGGGTGAAGCTGGAGCAGGCGTTTGCAGAAGAAGATGCGTTGGCGGCGCAGGATTACATATGGCGGCAGCTAAGCTTGAGGGGGATTCAGAAGAATGACCCGTCGACTTGGACAGAACCGCTCGTCCACATTCGGGAGAATTATGCTTCCGAGGAGTTCGAGCGCTGCAATACGCAGCGGTTTGTCGATGCCATCGAGGATCTGGTCGGCGAGGATCGCTATGCCTTGAAGGATGCGGTGGTCATGTGGGGATGGTGGCCGGTCAACTTTTTCGAGGGCGGCGATGACCCTTGGGATATTCCTGCAAAAGGCTGGCATTACGATGGTCAGCAATTTCACCATTTTATCAACAGCCCGGATCAAGGCTTGCTGTGCATCCCCCTGTTTTCGGAGATCCGCCCCCAGGGCGGAGGAACACTGATTGCCGAGGGCACACATAATATTGTGGCGAAGGTGCTGGAGGATCATCCTGAAGGATTGTCGCATCGGGAAGCGATTATGAAATCGGTTCATGCGCATCCGTGGCTGGCTGAGCTGACCGGCGCAGCACCGGCTTCGGGAGAAGATCGCGTGGAGAAGTTTATGAATCAGGTGTACCATGACCCGGCGGGCTTCGACCTCCGTGTAATTGAAATGACGGGCAAGCCGGGGGATGTGATGCTGTGCCATCCGTTCGTGTTCCATGCGCGCTCCCATAATAAATTGCGCATCCCGCGCTTTATGTGCAACCGGACGACGCCGTTGAAGGAGCCGATGAATCTGAACCGGGACAGGGAGCAGGATTACTCGCCGCTTGAGCTCAGCATTCGCGAATGTCTGGCTCGCTACGCCTGATTGGTGTATTCTGAGAAAAAAGAAACGGCAGCAGTGCACTATATCTTTCAAAACTATACGAGCAGCCATTTCTACGAGATTACAGATGAAGCTTCGCAGCAAGCCTTTGAAGACACTTATGGTCCGATCCAAGATCGTTATCCGCTGACATCGTTCCGCCTGGTTCGTGGTGTTTATTTTTTTGCTGGGCATGAATGCGGAGCGTTCGGCGGCTGTTCTGGATCAGCTGAGGGAACAGTTTGGAGAGCCTGAGATACTGGTCAATGACTTCCCGCCGATCCAAGAAACGTACTTATGGGAGGAAAACCGCCACATCATCCGTTTCAATGGGAAGAACGAGGTTCATTACCGCGCGCGCTTCCCGGCACTGGCCGAATGGATATCCGATTGATCGGATAGTAAAGGCAAATTTCCCGTCAGTCCCCGTATGACGCTTCCCTCTGGACTTGAAGCGGCATAGGGTTCAGTGGCAGGATGTGTTATAATGGAGCCCGATGCAGGACAACAGAATTTCTAGAGTCAGAGGAGTTTTTCTAATGATGAAAGTATGGATCGCTTTCCTGGGAGCGAGCTTGTTGACGGCTTGCGGCGGCGGAGAATTCGAACCGGATGCATACAGTGTCGATGACATGTGCGTGGTCCAGGTGGATACGGAAGAACGCGTCTGCTATGAGATGACTCGATCCGAGATTGAAGCTGTGCTTGGCGCTGGTACGGAGGGCTCGTTCGGTTGGATAGAGTATGAAGGCGGCGTTACGGTCGCCTATAGGGATGAACAGGCAGCGGGGCTGTTTCTGGATCGCACATCTGCAGGTAAGTACCGAACGGCGCGCGGGGCGGAGAGCGGGATGAGCAAGGACGAGATCAAGCAGCTGTACGGAACGAAAGCAGCGGTCGAACTCGGGGGCAATAATCTCGATTATTTCTATGACAGCAAGGAGGGGCGGGCATTGGAAGAGCTGCCTCGCAAATCGCAGGAGGAGATGATGGATGTGCATGTGATTTCCTTCCTGCAGTTCGAACACGGCGCTGACCGCATCATGCTGCTGGATGCCAGAATGGCGATGTATTTCGAATAGATCGGCTGTGCAGAAGGCCGGGAGGCCACACAATAAATTTGTGATAAAACGAGGCTATTCTCAACGGGGGCAAAGCTGCCGCTTGGAGGGTAGCTTTTTTTTCTATCCTTGCTGGAATGGGGCCTGACAGTGTCCTAAGGAACGACGGAGCGATTGCGAATGGATCTGAATTGACATCCGGGGGGCTCTGTGTGACAATATGATATACATAGTATCTCGAACGATGTTCTGTATATTGAACAACAAGAGGAGGAAGTCCTTTGAACAAGTACGTAAAAGCCGCACAGCTGCAGGTGGATGAGGCGCTTTATCAGTTTGTGCATTCCGAGGCTTTGCCGGGCAGCGGTGTCCATGCAGAGCAATTCTGGGCGGATTTCTCTGCGTTGGTGCAGGATTTGGCGCCCCTGAATAAGCAGCTGCTGGCGAAGCGTGACGAGCTGCAGCAGGCCATTCACGAGTGGCATAAACAGCATCCTGGCGCTGATGCTAAGAGCTATAAGGCGTTTTTGAAGGGGATCGGCTATCTTGAGCCGGAAGTGGACGATTTCGAGATTGCGACACAGCAAGTGGATACGGAAATTACCGAGCAGGCCGGCCCGCAGCTCGTTGTGCCGGTAAGCAATGCGCGTTATGCGCTCAATGCGGCGAATGCCCGCTGGGGGAGCCTGTACGATGCGCTGTATGGCACGGATGCAATCGCTGAAGAGGATGGCGCTGGAATCGCCAAGAGCTACAATCCCAAGCGCGGCGCGAAGGTGATTGCCTTCGCCAGACAATTTCTGGACCAGGCTGTCCCGTTGGCAGCAGGCTCTCACGCTGATGCTGTGCACTATGCGGTCGTCAATGGCACGCTGGCAGTCAAGCTGACGAACGGCGAGCAGACCGGGCTGGCCGATCCTTCGCGGTTCGTTGGCTATCAGGGGGAGCCGGATGTCCCGAGCGCTGTCCTGCTGCGCAATAACGGCCTGCACATGGAGATGCAGTTCGACCGCCAGCACCCGATCGGCATGGAGGACGCCGCGGGCATGAAGGATTTGCTCATGGAAGCCGCGCTGACCACGATAATCGACTGCGAGGATTCTGTCGCCGCCGTGGACGCTGAGGATAAGGTGCTGGTGTACCGCAACTGGCTGGGCTTGATGAAGGGCGACCTGACCGCCTCCTTCCGCAAGGGGGATCGCGAAATCAAGCGGACCCTTCGGCCGGATCGCAGCTATACCGGCGCTTCCGGCGGCACCATCCGTCTGCCGGGCCGCTCCTTGCTGTTTGTCCGGAACGTGGGTCATCTGATGACAACGGACGCGATCCTGGACAGCGAAGGACGGGAAATCCCGGAAGGCATCATGGATGCCGTCATCACAAGCCTGATTGCCAAGCATGATTTGTTGAACAGCGGCGCGTACCGCAATTCACGCGAAGGCTCGATCTATATCGTGAAGCCCAAGATGCATGGGTCCGAGGAAACCGCCTTCGCCAACACCTTGTTCAATCGGGTCGAGGATATGCTGGGGTTGGCCCGTTACACGCTGAAAATCGGGGTGATGGACGAGGAGCGCCGCACCTCGCTGAACCTCAAGGCTTGTATCCGACAGGTCAAGGAGCGCATCGTGTTCATCAACACGGGCTTTTTGGACCGCACTGGAGATGAGATGCATACGTCGATGGAAGCCGGACCCATGATTCGCAAAAACCTGATGAAGAGCTCGGCTTGGCTGCAGGCCTATGAGCAGTCGAATGTCGGCATCGGCCTGGCCGCAGGACTTCAGGGACGAGCCCAGATCGGCAAGGGCATGTGGGCAATGCCGGATCTGATGAATGAAATGCTCAAGCAAAAGATCAGCCAGCTGAAGGCAGGCTGCAATACAGCCTGGGTGCCGTCGCCCACGGCCGCCGTCCTGCATGCGTTGCATTATCATCAGGTCAACGTCAAGCAGGTGCAGGATCAGCTGAAAGAGGCTTCCAAAGACTGGACCGATGAGATATTGAAAATTCCTGTAGCAGAAAAACCGGGCTGGACAGCCGAAGAGATTCAGCAGGAGCTGGATAACAATGCCCAAGGCATCCTCGGGTATGTGGTGCGCTGGATCGATCAAGGGATCGGCTGCTCGAAGGTGCCGGATATTAACCATATCGGGCTGATGGAGGATCGTGCCACTCTGCGCATCTCCAGTCAGCATATGGCCAATTGGCTGCATCATGGCATATGCACGAAAGAGCAGGTTATGGAAACAATGAAGCGCATGGCGAAGGTCGTGGATGAGCAAAATGCGGGCGATCCCGCATACACGCCCATGGCCGAAGATTTCGCCGGCTCCATCGCCTTCCAGGCTGCCTGCGAGCTGGTTTTCCAAGGATATGACCAGCCGAACGGCTATACCGAGCCAATCCTGCACCGCAGACGCAAGGAGAAGAAGGAGCAGCTGCGGGCAGCTAAGAGCCAGAATCGACAGGACAGGTAATGCCTTGCAAGAGACCAATCGTAGCCGAAATGCTTCACGCTCATGATGAGCGGGGAGCATTTTTTTTAGCTGAATGCGGGTGGAACGAAAGGGCAGCTTTCGACAATGTTTAGAAATTGTACAGAATGCGGGTGTATAGTAGTGGAAACCATGGAAAATAAATATCTTTTCATCCCATGCAACAGCAAGGAAATAGCCCCAACAGTCAACTGCAATGCACACAATCCGAGTATGAGGATGGAACCTCCATCAGTATGATGTAAGGGTGATAAACATGAACTTGAGTCGCAGAAACGAAGCATTTCGCTATGAATTCGAGGAGCCGCTGGCCGGGAAGTTCCGCCTGATTGAAGTAGATGGCAAAAAAATCGAGAGCCGCATGGGCGAAATGGAGGTCCGCGACATAAGCCCGCGAGGCTTGAAGATTACAACCTCCCTCGATTTGCCGGTGGCAGAGAAGAAAATCAACGGCCTCTTCTATATCAACTTTGCGGCGGCGGAATACGCGATACCCGGCAGGTTCGTATGGCGCAAGCCGAGAGTAAGCCAATATCAGTACGGGATTTATTTGCAATGCGATGATGCGATGAAAAAAACGCTGCTGTCAGGATTAAAGGCTTACGTGAAGTCTCAGCAGGAGAAGCCGTCCGAATCATGATTGCTGGCCGCGGCATACGCATAGCAGGAGACTGGCAAACGGTCGGGTTCCTGCTTATTTGTCATTGCAAAGATAACCATAATATGTAAATTAAACCAAGAAATAATTGGCCGTATGCAACCTGTCTAGAAAATGTATAGAATGTTATTGTATACTGCCGGAATTAAGTAGATAGAAGGAGCACATGCCAATGCCCTTTAAGAATCTGTTTACATCTCGCAAGTCGGCACTGGCGGCCTTAGCTGTAATAGTCGGCTTGGCTTTGCTCGTGTGGACCAGCTGGATGCTGCTCGGCAAGAGAGAGAAGCCGCCTCTGGAGTTCGATAGCGCGAACAGCCTTTCACAAGATGAGGAACAGGCTGTTGTGCTGACCGAGGAATTGGGCCTTGCTGTCGATGACGTGTATACTTCGCGGAAGCGGGTAGCCTTGACCTTCAATGGGATGGCCGATTTGGATACCATGACTCGGCTGCTGCAGGAGCTGGACAAGCATCAGATGCGGGCGACATTTTTCCTGCCGGGCATGCGTGTGGCAGAGGAGCCGGATGTCGTCGGCATGATTGCGGAGGCCGGTCATGAGATTGCCAACAATACGCTGGACCAGCTGGACATGAGCAGCTGGAGCGCGGAGCAGATTGTGGAGGACCTGCAGCTCACCAACGAGCTCATAGAACGCGAGACTGGTCTCAGCCCGAGATATGTGCGCACCCGCTCAGGCGATTACACCGACGAGATGCGGCGTGCCGCGAAGGCGCTCGGCATGGAGGCTGTGATTGGAGCCAGCATCAATCCGAGGGACCGCGACGGGCAGAGCGCAGCGGAGATCGGGGCGTATGTGGATCGGTTTTTGCATCGCGGCGCGGTTATTCTTCTGAACACCCATCTCAATCCGGAAATCGTAGACGCCATTGGTCATATCGCCGAAGCGGTGGAGCGCCAAGGATTTGTAGCGGTCCCGCTAGGGGAGCTGATGGGAGAGGGAACGGTCCGGAAAGCGCTGGAGGAAATTCCTGGGCATGACGCGGCCCAGCTTAATTTGGATTATGCGAATACCGATTACTTATATATAACTAGTCTGCCTAATGGCGAGAACAAGATTGCGTTGACGTTCGACGACTGGGGAAGTGAGAAGACGATTAATCATATTCTCGAAACGCTGGCCTCGTACAACGTGAAGAGTACCTTTTTCCTTGTCGGCGATGGGGTGGAGCGCAATCCGAACCTGGCCAGGGCCATTCTGGATGAGGGCCATGAGATTGCCAATCACACGCACAGCCACAAGGTTGTAACGACTTTGTCGCCGGAGGAACTGCAGGAAGACGTGGTCAAGGCGCATCGGGTGCTGACTGAAGCGTTGCAGGAGCAGCCGCTCATGCTGTTCCGTCCGCCTACAGGCGAAATTGACGAGAACGCATCCCGAATTATCGCTGCAACAGGCTACAGAACGATTGTCAACTATGATGTCACGGCACTGGACTGGGATGTGAATAATCGCGCAGAGGATATAGTGAGTACCATTCTGGAACGGACTGTAGACGGCAGCATCATCCTGCTGCATCTGCACGATCACATCCATACGCCGGAAGCCCTGCCTGACGTGATTGAAGGATTGCAGGACAGAGGGTTTACATTCGTAAAAGTAACGGAATTGCTGGAATATGCCAAAGAATGAGAGGAACATGGGGAAATGCGCTTGATGAATCGGTTGCTGGAGGGAAAGGCCAAATTGGCGGTAATCGGACTTGGGTACGTAGGGTTGCCGCTTGCGCTCGCTTTCGCAAAGCGCATGCCTGTCATCGGGTTCGATGTAGACAAGAACAAGATAGAACGCTACCGGAACGGGAAGGATGTTACCGGCAGCCTGGGCGATGATGCGCTTCGCGATAACCGGGTGGATTTCACCGAGGACGAAAGCAGGTTGGCGGAGGCCAGTGTCTACGTGGTCACAGTGCCTACCCCGATCAGAAGCGGGAATGTGCCGGACCTGCGATTTGTAGAGAGCGCCAGCCGTATGGTGGGCCGGAGTCTTGCGCCGGGTGCGCTTGTCATCTATGAATCTACCGTCTACCCCGGCGTTACCGAGGAAATATGCATCCCGATCTTGGAACGAGAATCCGGCTTGCGCTTCGGTGAAGACTTCAAGGTCGGGTATTCGCCGGAACGCATCAATCCGGGGGATCGCGAGCATGAACTGGCCACGATTACGAAGGTCGTATCCGGCAGCGATGAGGAAGCGCTGGCAGTGGTTGCGAAGCTGTACGCATCTATTATTGAAGCGGGTGTATATCGGGCGGAGAGCATCCGGGTGGCAGAAGCGGCCAAAGTGATAGAAAATGCGCAGCGGGACATTAACATCGCATTCATGAACGAGCTGTCGATGCTCTTTCACCGGATGGGACTCGATACCCATCAAGTGCTGCAGGCGGCCGCAACCAAGTGGAATTTCCTTCCTTTCCGCCCGGGGTTGGTCGGAGGCCATTGCATTGGCATCGATCCCTATTACTTGACATACAAGGCGGAGGATTCCGGCTATCTCTCGAAGATCATCCTGGCTGGCAGACAAATTAACGAGGGCATGGGCGTCTATGTGGCGCAGCAGGTGATCAAGGAGCTTGTTCGGCTGAAGCTGAATATGGAGCATGTTCGCATTGCCATATTGGGTTTGACCTACAAGGAGAATTGTCCGGATATCCGCAACAGCAAGGTGCGGGATATCGTCCGCGAGCTGGCGGATTACGGGATAGAGCCGACTGTCGTAGACCCGCTTGCGGATCGTGAGCAGGCTGCCGCTGAGTACGGCATTCGGTTGTCGGAGCTTTCCTCGCTGAAGAACATGAATGCCGTCATTGTGGCTGTCCCTCACGACGCGTTTCAAGCGCTGACCGTTGATGATTTCGAGAAGATGTACGATCAGAAGCATGCCAAGCTGATGGTGGATGTGCGGGGCACATATGCGAAGGAGTCCTTTACCGAGCGTCATTTCCACTATTGGCGTTTGTAGTGGTTAGGAGTAGGTATATGTTTAAGAAGCTGGGTAGACGAAAACCGTCCGAAGTGGAAGAAAAGCTGGCGATGCCGCGGCAGGACCGGCGGCCTCTTACCTATGTGCCGGATCCGGAGAACATACGCGTGACGACGGATCGTCGCGGTCTGCTCAATGCAGGGGGCGATCAGCCGTCCGGAGATGTGGACAAGCTTAGGCTGTTGAGCCTTCGCTACGAGGCAGATTTTGAGGTGAGCCTCTTCCCGGAGGGGACTAGGCGCCGGAAGAAGAATGCCTTGCCAGTGAGAGCAGTGGATATATCGTCCACCGGCATGCTAGTGGAAGCAGGGGACGGGCACGGCTCGTTCGAAGTGGGACAGACGCTGCACGCCCGTTTCCGCATCCCTCCCGGCACGATGCCGGAGGGCTTCGAGCATGCGGTCAAGATAGCGGTACAGGTAGTGCGCACGTTCACGCGTGCCGAAGACGAAGCGGAGAAGCAGATGGTGGCCTTTCAATTTGTCCGGCCGCTTACCGAATATTTCAGGCGCAAGCGCTGGGGCGTATCGATCTATACGGCCAGCACGATGCTGTTCTTCGCCGTGCTGTTCATCATGCTGATGCGCGTGCAGAGCATCATCTACTTTCAATACCATTTTGTCCTGTACTTGTACAGCTTGATTGCGGCGGCCTTTTTGCTGTCGCGGTACTTGTTCGGCGGCTTGTACCGGGAGGTTCCGATCAATCCGGACTACACGCCGGGTGTTTCGATCGTTATTCCCTGCTTCAATGAGGCGCAATGGATTCATCGCACTATCATCAGCTGCATGAATCAGGACTATCCCGTCGACCGGCTGGAGGTCATCGTTGTAGACGATTGTTCGACTGACGGCTCGGCCGAGCAAATTCAGAAAACCATCCAGATGATTCATGAGCGCGCTGAACGGTACAACACGAGGGAACGCTTGAAATTTCACATCCTTCCTCAGAATGGCGGCAAGCGCGAGGCGCTTGTACAGGGCGTGAAGCAGGCGAAGCACGACTTGATCGTCTTCGTTGACTCGGACAGCTTCCTGGAGCCGACGGCAATCCGCCATCTCGTGCAGCCGTTCCAGGATCCGCGCATGGGCGGAGTGTCCGGGCGGACCGAAGTGGAGAACAAGTACACCAACTTTTATACGAAAATGCAGACCGTCCGCTATTATATTGCGTTTCGCATTATGAAGGCGGCCGAATCGTACTTTGACTGTGTCACCTGTCTGTCCGGCCCGTTGTCCTGCTACCGGAAAGACCTGGTCCTCCAACATGCCGATGCTTGGCTGAACCAGCGCTTTCTTGGCCACCCGGCCACCTTCGGCGATGACCGGAGCATGACGAACTTCGTGCTGCAAACCCATCGCACCGGCTATCAGGACAGCGCGATCTGCTCAACCATCGTCCCATCCTCCCGGAAGGTGTTCCTGAAGCAGCAAATGCGCTGGAAGCGCTCCTGGCTGCGGGAATCGCTGCGCGCCGGAGGCTTCATCTGGAAGAAAGAGCCGTTCATGGCGTTCTTCTTCTATATTGGTCTGATCGTGCCCATCGCCGCGCCGGTGGTCGTCTTGTACAATCTGGTTTATACGCCGCTTCGATACGGCGTCTTTCCCGGAACTTTCTTGCTTGGCTTGTTCATGATGGCGATGCTGATGAGCTTGGCCCACCTCTTCTTCAAGCGCAGCCGGTTGTGGCTGTTCGGCGTCGTATTCTGCGTGTTCTATGAGCTCGTCTTGCTCTGGCAGATGCCTGTTGCCTGGGTCACCTTCTGGAAGTCGACCTGGGGAACGAGGGAGACGCCGCAGGATGTGGAGGAGCGGAACCGCAAGGAAGCGCGGAAGGCCAGGAAGAAGGCGGACAATAGCGAAATCAGTTTATCGAAATAAAGCATAAAGAAGTGAAGAGCGCATGTGGAAAAAGCAAGGACAGTTGAATGTGCGTCGGAAAAATCGCAAAAAAGCCATCCGCACCGTCCTGCAACTCGCGGTGCTGATCTGGATCGGCTGGCTGATCTTCCAGGCGGTGAACCACGTACGGACTTACGAGGAGCCGGAGCGGGCCGCTTGGACGAATCAAGACGGGTTTATTGCGCTGTCTTATTTCGGCGTAGGGCGGACCGGCACGGCGAAGCTGGTGGACAACGATTTGATGGAAGAGCACTTGCTTACCCTTCAAGAGCAGGGCTATGTGACTATTTCCCAGCAGGATATTAGGAACTATTACGAGCAGGGAAGTCCGCTGCCGGACAAGGCGCTGTTCCTGGCCTTTGAGGACGGACGGAACGATTCGGCCTTATATGCCCAATCGATATTGGAGAAATTGGACTATAGGGCGACGATGATGACGTATGCGGAGAAGATGCAAAATCATGAACGCAAGTTTCTTCGTCCGAAAGATTTGCGCAAGATGCTGAAATCCGGATACTGGGAACTGGGCACAAACGGCTACCGTCTGTCTTATATCAACATCTTTGATTATGAGGGACAGTTTTTGGGTGTGCTGAGCGACAGCGAAATGAAGAAGCAGCAGGACATCGAGAAGATTGCCTATTACAATCACTATCTGATGGACTTTATTCGCGACGACCGCATGGTCCCGGTCGAAAACCGTGAGGAAATGTTCGAGCGGATTGATCGCGATTACGCGCTGCTGGAGCAGGATTATGCCAAAGCGTTCGGAGATGTTCCCGACGTCTATATGATTATGCACGCCAACACCGTGTACGGGGGCATGAATCGATTGGTGGAGGAAGCGAACGTACGCAACATCGAACGGCTGTTTCCGGTCCACTTCAATCGGGAAGGCACCGCCTACAATACGGGAACGGACAGTCCGCACAATCTGACTCGTCTGCAGGTGGCGCCTTACTGGTACACGAACCATCTGTTGATGAAGATTCAGAAGGACACGGGCGAGCCAGTCATCTTCGTGACGGGCGATGAGAAGCGGGCGAGGCAGTGGGCAACGGTGAGCGGAGCTGCGCAATTCATCCATGAGCGGATCGTACTGACCTCCCCGCCGGGCGAAACAGGCAGGCTGGTCTTGCAGGACAGCGAGGCAGCCGGGAATATCCGGCTGACGGCCGATTTGGCAGGCAACGTGGTCGGACATCAGGCGATTCAAATCCGATATGATCAGGAGCAGGATACGTACCTTCGGGTTGGTATTCTGGACAATCGGCTAAGGGTGGAGCAGAAGGCTCCCGGACAGGCGCAAGCACACTTGCTGCTTGAGCAGGAGCTGGGCGAGGTGCACTGGAAATCCGAGGATCTGGCCTTCGACAAAGCCTCCGTGTACACTAGGGAGCAAACAGCCGCCGGTGCGGCAATCGCCTACGAGGATGGCCAAATTCCGATCAACATTCAGCAGAAGCGCCAGCTGGACGTTCTGCTGCTGGGGGATCGCCTGACGATCGCCATAGACGGCGAAACATGGGTTGAAGGGCTAGAGATCGACGCAGGCTTGCAGGGAAGCGGCATTGCGCTGGAGGCGAGATACAGCGAGCAAAATCGCAAGGATGATATCTATGATGCCGTGTTTGATCGGCTTGCTGTGGCCTCGGTCCATGACCAGGGCGAGGTTGCGGAGGAGCTGTACAGCAACAAGCTGACAGGCATCTCCAAGGTGCGCCGCGCGATAGCCAATCAGGTGAACGCGCTGGTCGATTGGTCGATTGAAGCTTTCTAGTTCTAGGGCGCGCAAAGATGCGCAGCGCATGGCAAAGTGGATCTGGGGGAGGGAGCAGAAGATGGGAACCCGTCTGCGTATCAAGACGAAAGTAATTTCATGGCTAGCGGCGGCAGCCGTGCTTGGCGGGATTGCTTTGTACATTTATAAGCTCGATTCATCCCCGGATCTTCCACTATCCGTGTCCGCATGGGTGGTGGACTGGCAGCTGGAGAGCGGGCTGCAAGATTATCAAGCAGTCGCCGATCACTTGGACAGCCTGCATATGTTCGCGTTGTATTACGACGACAAGGATGGTTTGACCTTTACCCCGGCGCTGGCGGCTGCCCTTTCGGAGATGGCATCTGGCGGGGCTGTCCCCCTTCAGGATCGGGATGGCATTGGTCCGGAAGTGTACTTGACGGTGGTCAATGATGTTTGGCTGGAGGATGGCACATCCGTACAGAAGGACTCTGAACTGGTTACCCGACTGGCAGCCACGCCGCAAAGCCGAAGCAAGCACGTTCAGGAGCTGGTAGCGGTTGTATTGGAGCATGGCTTCGACGGCTTGGAGATCGATTATGAGCGAATCGCAGAGGAGGACTGGGAACGGCTTGAAGCGTTCTTTGCCGAGCTGCAAGCGGAATTGGAGGTTCATGGCAAGTCGCTTCGCGTCATTCTTGAACCGCGGGCGCCAATCGAACGGCTGTCGCTTCCGGCAGGTCCGTCCTATGTTCTGATGGCCTATAACCTGTTCGGCACTCACAGCGGTCCCGGACCGAAGGCGGATCAGAAGTTTCTGAGAGAGCTTGCCGCGAGATCGCACAAGCTGCCGGGCGAGCCGATCATCGCACTGGCGAGTGGAGGCTTCGCTTGGTCGGCGAACGGCGATGTGAAAGCTCTGACCGAGCAGCAAGCGTTGGCGCTTGCGGATCAGGCTGGGGCGGCCAAGCGCAGGGATCAGGCAAGCGGAGCTGTCTTCTTCGAATACACGGACGAGCAGGGGGTGCAGCATACCGTCTGGTATGCGGATGCCAGCACCTTTAAGCTGTGGGTAGAGACGCTGCGGGAAGCGGAGATACAGCGAGTCGCCATGTGGCGGCTTGGCGAGTGGAGCGCGGAATCGCTGCGTTATTTGGCAGAGGTGGACTGAAGGAAACAGTCGCGCAAGGCCGCAGGATCATGTGCCCAGGTCAATCGGAACCTCGCTTGCGATACGGAGACTGGCACGGGAAGTTCGAATGCCGGCTTGTTAAGTGGGGGCATGGGGTTACTGCTGCCCTGCTCGTATTTGTTGGTTGAGCATCAGGAGCCGGGGCGAAATATCGTACAAAGCCCCTGTTTTTGGAGGTTCCCCCATCGTTTTGAACGAAATATCGTACAAAGCCTCCTGTTTTTGGAGTCCCCTCCATGATTTTATACGAAATATCGTACAAAGCCCCTGTTTTTGGAGGTTCCCCGCATCGTTTTGAACGAAATATCGTACAAAGCCCCTATTTTTGGATGTCCCCCGCATCGTTTTATACGAAATATCGTACAAAGCCTCCTGTTTTTGGAGTTCCCCCATCGTTTTGAACGGAATATCGTACAAAGCCTCCTGTTTTTGGAGTCCCCTCCATGATTTTGAACGAAATATCGTACAAAGCCCCTGTTTTTGGATGTCCCCCGCATCGTTTTATACGGAATATCGTACAAATCCTCCCGTTTTTGGAGTTCCCCCATCGTTTTGAACGAAATATCGTACAAAGTCTCCTGTTTTTGGAGTTCCCCCATCGTTTTGAACGAAATATCGTACAAAGCCCCTGTTTTTGGAGTTCCCCCATCGTTTTGAACGAAATATCGTACAAAGCCCCTATTTTTGGTGGTCCCCCGCATCGTTTTGAACGAATTATCGTACAAAGCCTCCTGTTTTTGGAGTCCCCCGCATCGTTTTGAACGAAATATCGTTCGAAACTTGAACATACACGCCGTGCTGGACCGGGTTTGAGTGATAATTCGTACACAGTTAGCAGGAAGATGGCATCTTGACGCCAGCATGTTGCACGCATATAATTAGGTTACCTAATTAATTGACAACCTAAATAATTGATTGCCAATGTGATTCGGCGATCTGAGCAGAGCCATTGCAGCAGTTGAACGGCAACACACACAACCAGGTCATACGTCATCGTGCGTAAGAGGGTAGAGGGGTGGAGGAGAATGTCGGAGCATAAAGAGCAAATTGCGAAGCAGCTGATGGAAGCGTTTTTCTATGCGCGCCGCAGGGAGCATCGCATGTACAGTCGTGAAGGCAAGCGCAAGCCCGGGGAGATTATGGTTCTCTACGCGATCCGTTCGCGTACAGAGAAGGGCGAGCCCGGTATAATGGTGTCGGAAATTAGCGAGAAGCTGGATGTCACCTCGCCGACGGTGACGCAGCATATTAACAGTCTGGAAGCCCAAGGCTATGTGGAGCGGCAAGCGGATGCCGCCGATCGGCGTATTGTCCGGATTCGCCTGACAGAGGAAGGAGAGAAGTATATCCAAGCTGTCAATGATGCGAGGCTCCGGATGTTTCTTGAGCTGGTGGAGCATCTTGGGGAGGAGCAAAGTGTGCAATTTGCCGAGTCGCTGCAGAAAGCCAGCGACTATATGTTCAAGGAATTTATGAAGCGGCATAGCTCCTCCCCCCACGAGGAGGGCGAATCATGAGGAAGCTGCTCGTATATTTGAAGCCGTTCCGGGGGTTCGTGGCATTGGTGCTGCTGTTCGTGTTCCTGCAGTCGCTGTCCGAGCTGTACTTGCCGACCCTGATGGCGGATCTCGTGAACAACGGCGTTCAGGTTGGCGATACCCCGTATATCCTGAAGATGGGGGGATGGATGCTGCTGGTTGCTGCGCTTGGCGCCATTTGCATGATACTGGGCAGCTACTATTCCGCCATGGCTGCGTCCGGCTTTGGACGTGATCTGCGCAGCAAACTGTTTACGCATGTCAGCAGCTTCTCCCAGCAGGAATTTGACCAGGTTGGCACGGCATCGCTCATAACGCGGACGACGAACGACATCACGCAAGTGCAGCAGGTGCTGATCATGATCATGCGGATGATGATTGCTGCTCCGATGATGGCGATTGGCGGCATCATCATGGCGCTGTGGAAGGATACGACGCTGGCGCTGGTCATTATCGGCGTGATGCCGATATTGGCGTTGGCCATTTTTTTGATTGCTCGCAAGGGAGTTCCGCTATTTAAGGCCATTCAGATCAAGCTGGACAAGGTGAACCTGGTGCAGCGCGAAGGCTTGACGGGCATTCGCGTCATTCGCGCATTCAACCGAACGGAGCATGAGCAGCGGCGATTTGAAGAAGCGAACTTCGATTTGACGGACACGGCTGTGAAGGTGAACCGCATTATGGCGCTGATGATGCCGACGATGATGCTGATTCTGAATTTCTCGACGGTGGCCATTCTTTGGTTCGGCGGCATCCGGATCGATCATGGTCATATGCAGGTCGGTGATCTCATGGCGTTCATCCAGTATGCGATGATGATTTTGTTCTCGCTCATTATGCTGTCGATGATCTTCGTCATGCTTCCGCGCGCGGCTGCATCGGCTGCGCGTATTCAGGAGGTGCTGGAGCTGTCCGGCAGTATTCATGACGCGGAGCGGCCCGTAGAACCAGGCCAAGGGGGGACAGTGGAATTCCGCGATGTCACCTTCCGGTATCCCGGAGCGGAAGAGCCGGCCTTGCGCAGCATTTCGTTCGAGGCGAATCCGGGGGAAGTGACGGCTATCATTGGAGGCACGGGCTCGGGGAAATCCACCCTGATCAGTCTGATTCCCCGCTTTTATGACGTGGAAAGCGGTCAGGTGCTGGTGGGCGGTGTCGATGTGCGGGAGATGACGCAGGCAAGCCTGCGCGCGAAGATCGGCTTCGTCCCGCAGAAGGCCGTACTGTTCTCCGGCACAATTGCAGACAACATTCGCTACGGCAAGGAAGATGCGAGCGACGAGGAAATCCGTCACGCAGCGGCCACCGCACAAGCGCTCGACTTCATTATGGAGATGGAGGACGGCTTCGAGGCGCGTATTTCGCAGGGCGGCACGAATGTGTCGGGTGGCCAGAAGCAGCGCTTGTCCATTGCCCGGGCGCTCGTCTGCAAGCCGGAAATTTATGTGTTCGACGATAGCTTCTCGGCGCTTGACTACAAGACGGATGCCAAGCTTCGTCAGGCGCTGAAAGCGGAAACCGGCGATGCCACAGTGATTATAGTGGCGCAGCGCGTCAGTTCGATACGCGATGCCGATCGCATTGTCGTGCTTGAGGGTGGAAGTGTAGCGGGAATGGGCACGCACGAAGAATTGCTGCAGCACAATGCCGTCTATCAGGAAATTGTAGCCTCGCAGCTGTCGGAGGAGGAGATCGCATGAGTGAACGCCAGCCGCAATCCGGCTCCGGCATGCCCCGGCACCCCGGACCCCGACCTGGTGGTGGACCGATGGGCGGACCAATGGGCGGAGGCCCTATGGGAGGGCGCATGGGCGCGCCGGGTGAGAAGGCCAAGGATTTCAAGGGCACATTGAAAAGACTGCTGGGCTACCTGAAACCGCGCAAATATCAGCTGTTCGCAGTGTTCGCCGCGGCGATTCTGAGCACGCTGTTCGGCATCCTTGCGCCGAAAATAATGGGCGACGCGACGACGAAGCTGTTCGAAGGCGTCATGGCGCGCATGAACGGTGTGGAAGGGGCCGCGATAGATTTTGCCTATATTGGGAACATCATCGTCATTCTGATCGGCCTGTATGCGTTCAGTTCGATCTTCAGCTATGTGCAGCAATACGTGATGGCAGGCGTCGCGCAGAAGACCGTTTATGAATTGCGCCGTGAAGTAAATGCCAAGCTGAATCGGATGCCGCTGAAGTATTTCGATTCCCGCACGCATGGGGAAACGTTGAGCCGCATGACGAACGACGTGGACAATATCAGCAATACGATGCAGCAAAGCTTGACCCAATTGATTACTTCTGTGGTGACGATTGTCGGTGTCGTGGTCATGATGTTGACAATTAGTCCTTTGCTGACACTGATCTGCCTATTGACGCTGCCGCTTAGCGCGGTCGTGACAGCAAGGGTGGCGAAGCGCTCGCAGGGACATTTCATAGGCCAGCAGCGCTCGCTAGGCGAGCTGAACGGCCATGTGGAGGAAATGTACGCCGGGCACAATCTCATTCAAGTATTCCGCCACGAGAAGAAATCGATTGAGACCTTCAAGGAAATCAATGAGCGCCTCTATCAATCTGGCTGGCGCGCGCAGTTCATCTCCGGCATCATGATGCCGCTGATCAGCTTCGTCGGCAATATCGGCTATGTCCTGATCTGCGTGGTGGGCGGGATTCTGGTCGCCGGTCAGCGCATTGCGATTGGGGATGTGCAGGCCTTCATTCAGTACGCGCGGCAGTTTTCCATGCCGATTACACAGGCGGCGAACATTGCGAATATTATCCAATCGACAGTCGCCTCCGCGGAGCGTGTATTTGAGCTGCTGGACGAAGAAGAAGAGGAGCGCGACGCCGAGCAGGGAACGCCCGCATCGAGGCCGCGCGGAGCGGTCGCATTCGAGCATGTCCGCTTCGGTTATAAGGAAGACGCGCTGCTGATGGAAGATCTGAATATAGAGGTGAAGCCGGGACAAATGGTGGCGATCGTCGGCCCGACGGGGGCCGGCAAGACGACGCTTGTAAACCTGCTGATGCGCTTCTACGAAATCGGCGGCGGACGCATCACCATTGACGGCCGCGATATTCGCGAGATTGCGCGCGGCGAGCTGCGCAGCCTGTTCGGCATGGTGCTGCAGGATACGTGGCTGTTCAACGGCACGATACGCGACAACATCGGATACGGCCGGGAGCATGCGACGGAGGAGGAGGTTGTGCGGGCCGCCGAAGCCGCGCATGCCGATCACTTCATCCGCACATTGCCGGAAGGCTACGACACCGTGCTGAACGAGGAAGCGTCGAACCTGTCCCAAGGGCAAAAACAGCTGCTTACAATCGCACGTGCCATTCTGGCCGATCCTGCGATTCTCATTTTGGATGAGGCGACAAGCAGTGTCGATACGCGGACAGAGGTGCTGATCCAGAATGCGATGTCGCGGCTGATGGAGGGGCGCACCAGCTTTGTCATCGCCCACCGACTGTCGACGATTCGCAATGCGGACGTCATCCTGGTGATGAACAAGGGCAGCGTGATCGAGCAGGGCACGCATGAAGAGCTGCTTGCAGCAGGCGGATTTTATGCGAACCTGTACAACAGCCAGTTCCAGGAAGCGGTGTAACGGGCTTGGAAAGCGGTTAGTTTCAGGTAACAAGTGATCGAGCGGCGAACGCTTGTATCCAGAAGCCAAGAAAGCGAAGAAAGGCAAGAAGCGGAAAGCCCAAAAGCCAAAAGCGAAGAAGCGAAAAAGCGAAGAACAGACGGATTCCCTATTCAGATCAGCCCTGAATTCGTAACATACAGAACGCAAGAAGCGGTAGTTGAGTTTGCTTTCTTACCCGACAAACGGGAATGTCGTTCGAAGTGAGCGGATTTCTTACTCTAACGGAACTGGGAGACCTTAATACGGGAAAAAACAGCGGTTTCGAATCGTAGCGGAACTGAGAGACCTTATTGAAGGATTGGGCAGCGGTAACAAGGGATTTCCGTGAAAATAACGTCTCCTCGTTCCGTTAGAAATATTTTCGGCGCGAGTAAGGGCGTTTAAGGTCGCTCAGTTCCGTTACACTCTCAGCGAGCGGATTTACGGGAACATGCACAGGACAGAAAGCCGCCGATT